>CALXZJ010000010.1 GCA_944393235.1 uncultured Alphaproteobacteria bacterium
TGGCGCCGGTGTTGTTTCCAAAATCTTGAAGTAAGATTTACAAAACAACTCAAAGCAAACAAAAAAAATTCCCGAAATAATTCGGGAATTTTTTTTATAAATTAACCTGTGGTAAAATGAAACTCCACCAGCTCACGCCGGTGGAGTTTCATTACATGTCTTACAGAAAGCCCCGACTTTACTGCGAGATATCTATAAATCCTTTTTATAATATGCTACAGCTAAAAGACAATAATCTAAATCCTCTTTATTACATGTATTACAAAAATTTGCAAGATACTCTAAAGATAAATTTTCCAAGCAATGTCCATATTTTCGATCGTATTCCGTACATGTATCATTAATTTTGATACCTTGCGAGCCATCACCTTCAGTACCGATTTTGGAGATAGTTATTGAATAAATATAAGATTGAAAAAGTTGAAAAAGCTGTATTATATTAATGCATTGATCAGTAAAAAGGTCACTTTCTATACTCTTTATTAAGAGTCTTAAATATGTTACGCGTCTTGATGTCGGTTCAGTATAATAAGCAATTTCTATCTCATTGCCAAATATATCATATACATAATTTGTGACACCATCATGTATCATCTCGTCTGGTATAATCTTCATTTTGATGTAATAGGGAATTAACATTTTGCCGGCATAATTGGTTGAAACCGGTGCTGAAAATTTTTCAGCAGTAATAATACTATTGTTTAGAAGTTCTGAAATTTGAGTTCGTTGCTTATTAAGCTTATACTTCATCATTGCTTTAGAGTAACCGGAAATAACACCGACGCTTAACACGCCAATAATTGCTAAAACCCCCAACATCTCAACCATACTTCTACCATTTTCACGCATAATTTTCTCCCCAAACTGCAAAATAAATGTATTTACGCGGTATTCTAAACCGTTTTTTTTTTTTGCAATTTTAAAGAGTCTGGTGGGGATAAGTTTCTACTTATTATTTACTGTCATGCCACTGCCGAGCGGTGCTCGGCAGTTCAGGCATCTCTTCTCATACGTGCGGCAGCCGCCTAACCTCGAGTGCTTACGCACTCTCAAGGCGTGACGGAAAGGAAAGTACGACAGACGCCTTAACCGCCGCATTTTCATACAAAGAAAAGCTAAAACATTTTTTTAATAAAAACTCGATTTTGTTGCCGGCTTGTCATAAGCAGGAATTTGCCGAACAGCAACTAATTTTTGATACATTTTACCGCCATAAACTTTTTTCCGCCAAGAAAAATATTCCCGTTTTTTGGCATAACTATCAATACCTCGTTTCCACATACTTTCAGCAAAAGGTTGATATAAACGATTAAACGGTTTAATCAAAAAACGCAGCAAATTCCATTTTGCCGGTTCATGATAATCCACAAAAATAACCTTTCCGCCTTCTTCCACACTTTCCAGCGCATTATTGATAACTTTTGACTTAGTCATCGGCGGCAACTCATGCAATAACATATAGCAAATTACCGTATCAAACTTTTCACCCATTGGCCGGCTGCCGTCATGTGAACGAAAGTCAATATTTTGATAAATTTCTTTACTTCGACAACGTTCCAATTGCTGCGGGCAAACATCTATAATAACATACTTACCATATGCACCGATTTTTTCAGCCACCGCTTCAATTTGCCGACCAAAAGTACACCCAATCTGCAAGACCTTGCTATTTGTACTGATTTCCTTAACCACATCATCAACCAATCGGTTTTGAAACCCCCATGTCATCAATGTCACAATACGTTCATCATCCAAATAACGGGATACTTTTTCATTTTCATAAATTTTGCCGTAAATTTCCCGAACATAAGCAGGAATTTTAACAGCTTTAGAGCTTTTAACTAAATTATATTTTTTTGCCGGCATCTTGCATTCTCCGCTTACAAATTAACTTCTTCCTTGGAAATATAACCATTTTTAACCGCCTCCATAACTGCGGCTGTCCGATTATTAACACCCAAAATTTTTAAGATAACCGTCACATGTACCTTAACCGTACCTTCTGTCAATCCTAGTTCATAGGCAATCAACTTATTTGATAAACCTTTGGCAATACACTTAACCACTTCTATCTGGCGCGGTGTCAATTTTTTAGCTGACTTATGAGTCGTATGTTCATCCGACAAAGTTTGCAATGTCTTAATTTCCTGATTAATTTCCTTATTATTAACAGCATTATCCAACAGCTCATGCGGAATATAAACCCCGCCGGCGCGTACCAAATTAATAGCGCTTAACATCACCGCATTAGAAGAAGATTTCGGAATATAACCGGAAACGCCAACCTCCAAAGTTTTTTGTAAAATTTCTTTATCAAACACCGCCGAAACAATAATAATCGGTGTTTCCCCAACAAATTGATGAATACGGTTTAATGCTTCAAGCCAATTTGCACCCGGCATAGCCAAATCCGTAACAATCAAATCAAAATTTTTATATTTTTCCAGTTGGGTAAAAATTTCCGTATAATTTTTTGCCAAAACAATGTCCGCATCTTGAAATTCGGACTTCAAAATAAACTCCAACCCATTTAAAAACAGTTCATGATCATCTGCAATAAGTATCTTCAACTGGCTTCTCCTTTTTATCTGTGGTTGCCGCCCAATCGCCGCATAATGCCTGCCAACAGGAAAGTCCGGCGACTGCAGCGGTTTCTGCCCGTAAAATTCTACGCCCCAACGATATACCGCAAGCATAAGGCAGTTTCCTCAAAATTTCCAGTTCTTTTTGAGAAAATCCACCTTCAGGACCAATCAACAAGCCTGCCGGTTCTCCGGCAAATTTTGGCATAACATCTGCCGCAGCTGCCCCTCGCCCGGTTTCATCAAAATAAAACAAAATTCTTTTTTCCTGCCAATCTTTTAAGACCTTTTTCAACTCAACTGCCGATTCTAATTCTGGAATATCTTGACGTCGACATTGTTCAGCGGCTTCAATTATCAAATTTTGCAAACGATCTGGCCGCACCTTTGCCGCTGTTGTATATTCAGTCATAATCGGCACAATTTTTGCAGCCCCGAGTTCCACCGCTTTGGATACCACAAAATCCGTCTGATCTTTTTTAAGCGGCGCAAACATCAACCAAACATCGAGTCCTTTTTCAAAAGGCATAAATTGTTTTTGGATTGAAAGAACACATTTTTTTTTGCTGCTTTCAGCAACAACAGCCTCAAACTCTCCGTCTTTGCCATTAAAAACAAAAACCTCATCATTGGTTTTAAGGCGCAAAACATTTTGCAAATAATGCGCCTGACATTCTTGGCAAACAACAAAAACGCCGTCACTTAAATCGGCATCAATATAAAGACGTATTCTGTTTTTTTTGCTCAATTCGGCCTCAAAATATCTTCTGTATAATTATGTGAATTAACTACACATTACCCAAAGATGTGTTAAAGAATAAATAACATCAACCAAATAAACGAGAAAAAATGATTATCACCATCGACGGACCGGCCGCAGCCGGAAAAGGAACCTTAGCGGCAGCACTTGCCAAACATTATAAACTTGCTTATTTTGACACCGGCATGGTATATCGAGCTGTTGGTCTGCAAATGGTTTTACAAAATCTCGACCTAACAGATGAAGCCGCCGCCGAAAAAGTTGCCCAACAACTCACTTTTGAAAAGATGATGGAATTATCCCATCATCCTGACTTTCGTTCAGATATTGGCGGGCAAGCAGCTTCTAAAGTATCTGTTTTTCCCAAAGTTCGCGCTGCACTATTAAAAATGCAGCAAGATTTTTCCTTAAAACCGGTATTTGCTAACGGCACACCGGCAAATGGCGCCGTTTACGACGGTCGCGACACTGGCACCGTTGTCTGCCCGCATGCCGACATCAAATTTTTTGTAACCGCTTCAATGACAGTCCGTGCCGAACGTCGCTATAAAGAATTTGCAGCCAAAGGCATCAACACAACTTATGAAAAAGTTTTGCAAGATATGGTTGAACGCGACAAACGCGATTCGGAACGTAGCACCGCACCGCTAAAACCGGCAGAAGATGCCATTATCCTTGACACCTCAACTATGGATACCGAACAAGAAATTGCCGCTGCCATTAAAATTATAGAAGCCCAAAAAAGTATTTAACGTACCCTGCCCGCATTTCCAACCACCACACCAACGCCGAGAGACTCCTTTCCTCATCACGCGCCTTGAGAGGGCGCAAGTACTTGAGAGAAGGCACAACCGAGATGCACGAGCGTTGTGAAGTTTGTGTTTCCCGATCCACCGCTTGTTACATGAACATTGCTTTTGGAAAATGAAATCCTGCTTACTTGTTGCATTTTTAACTTGAAAATTTAATCTTTAATGCTAAATTAGCAACCGATTAAAAGTTTTTTTATGCCCGTGCGGGGCTGTCCGCACACCCTTTGCCGCCACATTGTCTTTAATAAAACCGGCAAAGGCGCAACTTTTTTATTTATAAGGAATGAAATATGGTAGTTCGCGTAGGTATTAACGGTTTTGGCCGTATCGGACGTTTGGTTTTCCGTGCCGCCCAAGCCAGAAACGATATTGAAATCGTCGGCATTAATGATTTGATTGATGTCGATTATATGGCTTATATGCTCAAATATGACACCATGCATGGCCGCTTCAACGGCTCGGTTGAAGTCAAAGACGGCAAACTGGTGGTCAACGGCAAAGCCATCCGCGTCACGGCTGAGAAAAATCCGGCTGATTTGAAGTGGAACGAAGTTCAGGCTGACTATGTCGTCGAATCTACCGGTTTGTTCCTGACTAAAGAAAAATCTCAAGGTCACATCGATGCCGGCGCAAAATACGTCGTCATGTCCGCGCCTTCCAAAGACGATACACCGATGTTCGTTTGCGGCGTCAACACCGATTCGTATGTTAAAGGTACACAGTTTGTTTCCAATGCATCCTGCACCACAAACTGCCTGGCACCGATTGCCAAAGTTTTGAATGACAAATTCGGCATTAAAGACGGCTTGATGACAACCGTCCACTCCACCACCGCCACCCAAAAAACGGTTGACGGTCCGTCTGTTAAAGACTGGAGAGGCGGTCGTGCGGCTTCCGGCAACATTATTCCGTCTTCAACCGGTGCAGCCAAAGCGGTCGGCAAAGTTATCCCGTCCTTAAACGGCAAATTGACCGGTATGTCCATGCGCGTGCCGACTTTGGATGTTTCTGTGGTTGACTTGACTGCAAACCTTGTCAAACCGACAACTTACGAAGAAATCTGCAAAGCGATGAAAGAAGCTTCGGAAGGTGAATTGAAAGGCATTTTGGGCTATACTGAAGATGCGGTTGTTTCGTCTGACTTCTTAGGCGATTCTCACACCTCTATCTTTGACGCCAAAGCCGGTATTCAATTAACCGACACCTTTGTCAAAGTTATCAGTTGGTATGACAATGAATGGGGTTATTCCAACAAGGTTCTTGACCTGATTGCTCATATGGCAAAAGTCAACGGTTAAGCTTTAAATTTTTCCCCGTCAGGCATCTGCTTTTGTTTTTTTAACATGAGTTTATGCCGACGGGGTGTTTTTTTTATCAGAGGAAATTTTTAATATGCAACAATACAGAACGCTTGAAGATTTAGATAATTTGAACGGCAAAGTCGTGATGCTGCGCGCCGACTTAAACGTGCCGATGGATGAAAATTTTAAGGTTACCAACAACGCGCGAATTGTCCGCACGGTGCCGACCATTAAATATTTGATGGACAAAGGCGCCAAAGTGGTGGTGATTTCACACTTTGGTCGTCCGGAAGGCAAAGGGGATATGAAAAACTCGTTAAAACACGTCGCCCCCGAATTGCAAAAAGCCTTGGGCAAAAAGGTGGTGTTTGTGGACGACTGCATCGGCGAAAAAGTTGAGCACGCCGTTAAAACCATGAACGATGACGAGGTCTTGCTCCTTGAAAACCTGCGCTTTTATGACGAAGAGAAAAAAGGCAATGCCGAATGGGCTCAAAAACTGGTCAAGCCAGCCGATGTTTATGTCTCAGATGCATTTTCCACCGCGCACCGCGCCCATGCTTCCATGGTAGCGGCAGCCGAACAGATTCCTTCGGTTATGGGCTTGCTGATGGAAGAAGAAGTCAACGCTTTAACCAAAGGTTTGAACAATCCGGAACGCCCGCTTATGGCCATCGTCGGCGGTTCAAAGGTTTCCACAAAACTGGATTTATTGAACAATTTGGTTAAAAAAGTCAACAAACTGGTCATCTCCGGCGGCATGGCGCACACTTTCTTAAAGGCCAAAGGATATGACGCCATTAATACCAGCAACTCTTTGGTACAAATGGATATGCTTGATACCGCCAAAGAAATTATGGCAACAGCTGAAGCCAACAACTGCGAAATCATTTTGCCGGTTGATGTTGTCGCCGCCAAAGAATTCAAACCAAATGCCGAGCATATGACGGTTGATTTGGAACACATTCCGGCGGAAGGCTGGGAGTTGTTGGATGTCGGCGAAAAGACCATCGCCCAGATTAATGCCAAGTTGGAAGAATGCAAAACCCTTGTATGGAACGGACCTTTAGGCGTGTTTGAGATGAAACCGTTTGACAACGCCACCAACAAGGTTGCGCAAAAAGCCGCTGAATTGACCGAAGCCGGAAAGCTTACCTCGGTTGCCGGTGGCGGCGATACGGTTTCGGCTCTGGCAAATGCTGGCGTTGAACACAAATTTACTTACATTTCAACCGCGGGCGGTGCTTTCTTAGAATGGATGGAAGGCAAAGAGCTGCCAGGCGTAGCCGTGATGAAAAAATAATTTCCTGATAAAAGGGCGTTATATTAAAAAGGAGCTTGTTTCAAGCTCCTTTTTTGTGGATTTAATGCCACATTATCGTTTACGAGCAATACAAAAAATATTTTTTCCGCATATCTTTCCAAACGTTA
Source organism: uncultured Alphaproteobacteria bacterium (assembly GCA_944393235.1). Classification (GTDB taxonomy): domain Bacteria; phylum Pseudomonadota; class Alphaproteobacteria; order RF32; family CAG-239; genus CAAFZY01. Next base: position 6,887 of record CALXZJ010000010.1, read on the forward strand.
AAATATCTGTCAGACGGCTTAGCGGAAAAATAATTCTGTCAAAGAAAACCAACGCCCGAGGATTGATTTTTCCACCTTTATCACCAATCAATTTATAGAGCAAAGTCACCCAAAAACCGGCAAAATCGACATAGCGGCATTGTTCTATGACAAAACCTGACTGCAGTAATAACGACATAAGCCGAGGACGAGTGTATCTTCGATAATGACCGACTTTTTTATCCATGGACGAATAAAGACATTGAAAAGCCGGAAGATAAAGCAGCAACACACCATCGGCGTTTAATTTATCATTTAAAATTTTGAGAATTAAAGCATCTTCTTTGATATGTTCCAAAACATTATACGAATATATTAAATCTACCGTTCGGTCAAAATCACCAATATCCGTATAGAGTTTTAATTTATCATTGTTTTGATAAAATTTTTGCAAGTTGTCTGCTTTTTCTATGCAACAAATTCTTTCCCCCCCCCCTAGATTTTCGGCAATTTCCGCAGCAAACAGACCTGTTCCGGCGCCAAAATCCATAATTTTTTCGGCTTTATTTTTCCTAATTTCCTTCAATGCCAGATTAAGCAAAAACCGGTTGTAGTTTTTTGCAAGTTTCATTGTTTGTAAATTGTCTTCACCCGAATAATCCATTTGTTAAATCCTTTATATCTTATATTTTTGCATTTATGGCGTAAAAATCAAACCAGTGCGGTCCATAATTAAAAGTCCATAAATATGTCAGTTTACCAACAGTAGCTATATCTAATTTGACCGGTTCCATAACCCGAGGTTTTAATCGAGGGTTGTCCCTAGATACAATCAAATATTTTTCCGTTGAATTGAGTAAACTTTCAGACAAATCATCAAGCTCAACAATTTTAACCGTATCGGTCTTTTGAAAAACCGGAACCAATTGTATCAACACCCAAAAATACCCCGCATACATAATATCCTGTTGCTTTATCAATGCAAAAACATTTTCCATAGTCGGCGTTCGGCGGAAAGTATAGAAGCTGCGATGATAAAAATCCGTCAGAAACACATTTACCGCCACCAAAACACTTAATATATAAAAACGAAATTTTGCTTTTATGCTCAAACACATCAGCAAACGGTCGGCAAACCACACAATCAGCAAACACAAAGCCGGAATCGCCGGCACATAATAACGATCGTTATATCCGTACATTTCCGGATGTATCAAACTGATGGCAATGCCATAAAAAATACCGAAAGTCAACAACAATGTATTTTGGTTTTGATCGGAAATTTTATCTCGACACATGACCATAAAACTTCCCGCCAAAATCAAAACCACGACGCAATATGCCAAATTCGCATGAGAAAAAGGGAATACGGTTGTTAAGATAACTTCAAAAAAACGTCTGACGGAATTATCCAGATAAGCAACATCTTGTATGGCGGATACATATTTCGTCGTTTCTTTTCCGCGGTGCGAATTCATTAAAACATCCAACGCCGGATAATAAATCACAAAAAACAGAGCGACGCTGCCTAACATAAGCGCAGCATAACTACACAATGCGGTATATTTTTTTTGCCTCAGTAAAAGAAAACACGTCACGGCAGACAAGAAAAACACGCTTATTATCATATAAAAATGCGTCAGATAACTCAAAAACGCCAAAATGAAAATTGCTGACAAATTTTTCGGCTGCATTTTTGGGTTTTCCAACAACTTAATATGTTCATAAAGCAAACATGTGCTTAAAAGCATCTGCAGCACATAAGAACGAATATAAACCGCCATATCCAGCGTTACCAACGAAAAGCCGCAAAAGACCACCGCTAAATACACTAATTTTTGATCCGTGAATATCTTTTTGGCGCACAAATAAAAAACAAGCAAAAATAAAACCAAAATCAGTATATTAATCGGGTATGCCTGCCATTTGCTCATTACACCCGGCGTCAATGAAGAAACCGTGTGCAATAAAAAATAATAAAGTGGCGGATGTACACCGGCGGATAAATTGTCTATGATATGGGTATACTCAAATTCATCGCCGGGCTGTACAGTGACGTAATCATGAAAAAAATCTTTTGAATGTGTATGACCGAATATTTGATGATTCGTATCCTTTAAAAAAGAATTCGTACCGACAGCCAAAAAAGCTCCTTGACGGCTGTTAGCATGAGCAAACGTGTATATTTCATCAATGTGGAAATCCTGTTTTTGGTTGAAATAAAACGTTACCAATAAGACATTTATGGCAATAATCAAACACAACATATAGTTTATTTTGGAAAAAACTTTCATTTAGCCGTTCCTTTTTTCTTGAATACAAACCATTTACCCAAAGCATAATTAAGTAAAATCACCGCCAACATGACAAAATATTTCGCAAGCAACGGAGCCACTCCCAACATTTCAACCAACAGAACAACCAAAACATAATCCAAAACACCTGTTCCACCACGGGCGGCAACAAACTTCAGGACTTCGTTCGTCAACTCTTTAAAGTTTTCGCAACGGCTGTGGTAAACATATGTTTTGTTGATAAAATATGCAAAAATTTTTGCCAGAACAATGGCTGCCAAATTAGCCGTGTAATACTTCACACCTGCAAGCAACAAGACAGTATATAATCCGATATTAACTAAAGTTGTCATGACGCCTGCAGCAATATAACGGACAAACTCAGCTTTGCTCTTTTCCATTTTTTTCAACCAACGCAATTGTCCAAACATAACAAGTATACACCTTTATTTTATATTCTCGGGGCAAAACGCTTTGCAAAAAAGTTTTAAATCCCCTGCCCGACACATAATGGTTGACATGGTCCGGCGGATTTCCCAATCTTAAAACATTCTTTCCGGACAAAAAATTGCCCAAACAAAACCACGGCTCGTTCGGCACAGAAAGCAGCATATATTTTTTAGACACTCTGTCCATTTCCCGCAAAGCTTTTTCCGGGCTTTCCAGATGTTCCAAAACTTCCGTGGCACAAACCAAGTCAAACTCATTTTTTACATAGCCGCTGTCATAAATATCACCAATAGAAAAATTTATCGGCAGAGAACAATTTTCCTTTGCGTACCTTATCGCTGCTTCCCGACAATCTATACCTTGGATTTGTGCTTCTTTTGTGTTGTGATAAATCAACTCTGCCACAAAACCTTCTCCGCATCCGGCGTCCAAAATTTTTGCTCTTTGCAAATCAAGCGAACGGACAATCTTTGCCAGTTTTTCTTCAAACAACCTGAGCATTAGTTTTTTTAACGGATTTTTGCTAGTGTATTTTTTTAAGTTTCCATCATCGTTTTTTATCATGACTATTCTTATCCACAATCGTTTTAACAAAAGATTCATCCGTCCTTTTACGGTCAGCGTTATCAACAATAATATTGGCTATCAGTCCCAAAGAAAAAGATTGAAGACCCACTAAAATAAACAACACACCCAAAATCAAAAGCGGACGATGACCGATGGAATTGCCGCCAAACCATAATATCGTCAAGTAACTGCAAATCAAAAAGCCGATAAAAAACAACAACAAACCGATTTTTCCGAAAAAATACATCGGTTTATCATAAAACTTAAGCAGAAACAATGCTGAAACCGCATCAAACATGCCGCGCAAGTAACGCTCAAAGCCAAACTTTGATTTCCCGTACCGCCTTTTGTGATGATGCACGACAATTTCGCCGATTTTGAAGCCGTTGCGCAACGCAATCACCGGAATATAACGATGGAATTCACCATAAATATGCAAAGATTTAATCACTTCGCGCCGATAAGCCTTAAAACCGCAATTAAAATCATGAATCTTGATACCGGAAAACAAAGAAGTTACAAAATTAAAAAGCTTTGACGGCAGACGTTTTTCCCACGGATCAAACCGATTTTGTTTCCAACCGGAAACCAAATCATACCCTTCGTTGATTTTTAAGATAAAGCGCGCGAGTTCCGCAGGTTCATCCTGTAAATCGGCATCCATAGTGATGACGACATCTCCGGAAACGTGTCTAAAGCCAACTTGAAGCGCTTTTGATTTTCCGAAGTTTTTGCGCAGCGAAATCAGTTTAACCCGATTGTTTTTGTTTATAAGTTTCAATATTTCCGTTTCTGTGGCATCTACGGAACCGTCATTGACAAACCAAATTTCATAATCCTCAATCAGTTTTTGCGTTTTTATTTCTTTGATCGAGCTTTGCAATTTTTTATACAGCGGCGCTATAGACTGTGCCTCGTTATATGCGGGAATGATTATAGACAACAATGTAGACATTTTCAGATTCCGAATTTTATATTTTATATCTCAAATACGCCTGGCGGCGGGCTTCATGACGCGAATTTGAAACGCTGTCCAAAACAAAACCAACCAACAGAAAAATAAAAGCACAAATCATGATACCTGTGATTAAAACCGCTGTCGGAAACCTTGGAACCAAGCCGCTGTGAGCATATTCAACCAACAATGGTATTGATAAAACAACGCCTAACAAAAACAGTGCTAAAGAAATCAAGCTGAAAAACAATAACGGACGTTCTTCTTTAACGAGCATCACGATAGTTTTAAGAATCCGAATTCCGTCGCGATAAGTCGATAATTTACTAAACGAGCCCACGGGTCGCGGAAAATAATCCGTATCCACTTCTTTTATCCGCATCCGTGAAGAAAGAGCATAAACCGTTAATTCCGTTTCTATCTCAAAGCCTGCCGATTGTGCCGGAAACGTCTTGACATACCTCTTGGAAAAAACCCTAAAGCCGGAAAGCATATCTTCCAACTTATGGCGAAAAAACGTTTGCACCAAACGCGTTAACAACACGTTTCCCCACCGATGCCCAACACGGTAACACGCTAAATCTACTTCTTTGCGTGCGCCAACAACCATGTCATATTGACCGTCTTTCAAAGTCTTTATCAAATCCGGCGTACGCTTGATATCATAAGTTTCATCACCATCGGACATTACATAAATATCCGCATCAATATCGGCAAACATACGTCTAACAACATTTCCCTTACCTTGAAAAGGCTCTTGGCGAACAATGGCGCCGGCTTTGCGGGCAATCTCAGCTGTATTATCGGTTGAGTTGTTGTCATAGACGTAGACATCCGCTTCCGGTAAATATTTCTTAAAGTCTTTGACGACTTTTTTAATTGCCTTGGCTTCATTGTAACAAGGCAGCAAAACGGCAATTTTTTCTTTCATTATTCTTCTCCCAAAATTTGAGTTTTAAGCTCTTGAGGCACGCAGATTTTCAATGTGTTGCGCAAATTATTTTTAAGCGGACGACAAAAATATCCGTTACTTAACTCCCGGCTTAAAGCTGCTTCCAAGCGTGGCCATGTCGGACAACGACCGGCTGCACAATTCCAAGATGCCGAAAGAGCGCCAGTTTGACGGAAGTTTTCACATTTTGCACGACTTGATGCATATTCTTCAAAATTTTTCAAATTATTACCTATACCGTCATCATAAACAATCACTACCGGACCAGTATGATTTTTAACAATATCATCACGAATTTGACAGAATTTTCCTCTTTCCACAAAATCAGCCCCTTGCATCAACTGGCAATTTAAATGCATATAACCAACAGCTCGAAATTGATTGTTTTTTGCCCATTCTGGCACGACACCAGCTGTCGGGAAATTATAAAGTTTCAACAATGTGTTCGGCGGAAATTTGACCGGCTCGACATAAACAAATCTTTTACTCCCCTGCAAATTATTCCACCCTTGCATATTTTGAATGATTATCCAGCCCAAAATCACAAAAAAGGTAATGTAAAAAATTCGACAAACATTATTTGATGGCATAAAATATTTAAATGTCATCACCAAAAAGAACGCTCCTAGCACTTCTATAATTATGGCATAGCGCAAAATCGAAAATAATAACATCCATATTATAAAACTTATGAAAACATAAAGATATAACGCCGTTTCAAAATGCCGCTTCTGATATTTTTCTTTTATTTCATGCCGCCACAAACAACATATTAAAACACCACATAATATGGTATAAATCAGAGTCAGACGGATATCTTCGTAACTAACCTCCGATATTCCATTTGGAAAAAAATACCATAAATACGGATAAATTAAAAACGTCTTCAAATCCGGCAAAAATCGCTTATCCCGGAAATTAAATTCGTCGAAATACTCTGATTTAAATATACCATTTAAAAACGGGAAAACGGGATTATCATATAAAACCCACATTTTCCACATCCACCAGCCGTTAACAATTAAAAAGCCCAAAAGTCCACCTAAGGCAAAAATGATTATTGATTTATACGGCTTTTTAAAATACGGGAAACAGCATATGAGCATCAATCCGGCGCTTATACAATAAACCACCACTGTTTGCTTTAAGCCTAAGGCTGCACCCATAATCAAACCGGCTGTCAAAAACTTCCATAAATTTTGCGTGTCAGGTAATTTTATCATTTTTAACAAAATATATAATCCCCACAAAATCATAAATGCCACGGGGATTTCATTGGTGGAGCTGCCTATTTGAAACAATGTCGCTTGACTGGTGGCAGCAACACATAAAACTAGTATCAACCATAATAAATCAACGATTTTTGTTGTATCAAAAAACAAAGCATATATTTTATAAAGTGTAAACAACAACAAGCCTGCCCACACGCCCTGTAAAACAAAAATCAGCCTCACATCGTCGTTAAAATGAGAAATAAAAAAATAAAGCGGCAGTTCAATCAGCGGATTGAAAAACGTATTAATTGAAGCCGGTACAATATCATAATTCAAACGATCATGCAAAAATGCAAAAGCATTATAATAGTGATAATTGGCAAAATCCCATCGATTGGCATTGCAAAGATATGCGCCCAAGGTACAGCCGCATCCCAACAACAAAATAAATATCAATAAATTGTTTGCGGCAAGTTTAGCGGCAACAGCTTGAAATTTACCTAAACTTTTCGGCATGGACAACTCCACCGTTTTTAATCAGGTTGGCTTGACCGCGTTTGAGCTTAATCGGCGAGTTTTCGCCCAAATTGCGTTCATAAATTTCGCCCATGTTGCCTAAATCTCCCACCGCCTGACGCACCCATTGCGGCCGCAAACCCAATGAGAGCCAAAGCAAATCATCATCGCCCAACAAGTTGCGGGTTGAGATGTCTTCATTACCGATTAATATGGAAATATTGTTTTGATTGATGCCCAATTCTTCGGTTAAATACAAGGCATTAATCGCCCATTTCAAAGCCACGCGCAAACGGTTGTTATCCTGGCTGACAAAGGCATAAACCGGTTTATAGGCAAATTCTTCGGGCAAAATTTCCACCCCGGCGGCCGGACTGTCCATTAACATTCCTTCCAAGAGCATTCCGCGGCTGGTGATTAAATCGCACCGCTTCAAGAAAAAGGCTTTTCTGGCTTTGTCCGGCGAATTAAACGGCAGAATTTTCAAATCCAGATTATATTTCCGGTTATATTCTTTCAAATTATCCAGATAATCCGAGTCGGTGGAAACACAAACGCGCTTGCCTTTGAAAGCCTCCATGGATTTGGCATCTTCAGGCGCATCTTTGGCGGCAAATTTCTGACGGTCATAATACAAAAGCCCGATGGCTTCCGCCTGCTGTTTGCCTTCAAAACCGGCGGAAAAAACACCGCCGCTCAACATCACATCAATCAACCCGCCTTTTAAATAACGGCCGACGTTATAAGGACGCACATCCACCATTTCAAACTTGCTGCCGTCGCCGTATATCGCCCAGGCAAAAGCGCGGCAAAGATCGGCGTCAAAGCCTTTCCATTCGCCGTCTTCCTGATATGCAAAAGATTTCACGCTCAAATCGCTGCCGCAGCGGATAACCTCGGTGTTTAAAATCGGCTCCAAACGCACATCAACAGCTTCTGCCGTTGTGATGCCCATAACCGAAAAAAGAATTGCCAAACTGAATTTTAATTTCATTTTATTAACCATTATTATGTTACAAATAAAAACATCTGTTAATCATGTTAAGGTATTTTTTATGAAAAGTAAGATTTTTTTGCAACTTATCACCGCGCTTTTTGTTTTTTTTAGTGTTTTAAACAAAGCCACCGCATCTCCCGTACCTGAAGAAGAGGCCGTCCGTTGGGCAAACGCCACCGGTTATGCCTTGATTGAAGCGCTGGGCAACCCTGATTTAGAACAAAAATATATCGCGCTTGACAAGATGTTTCAAAACGATGTCGACACAGTTTATGTGGCACGTTTTGTCATCGGTCGCTATTGGCGAACCATGGCCCCCGAACAACAACGCACTTATCTTAAACTCTTCAGTCGTTATGTATTAAGCTTATATAAAAATTATCCGCTGGATTTTGAAACCGCCGGCATTGATTTTACCATCACTACCGCACGAATTAACGGCAACTACACTGATATTTTTTGCAATGTCAAGCTGCCCGAAAACATGGCTTCGGAAAACTTAAACTCAGTCACTTTGGAATTTAAAGTCACAAAAAACGCCGGAAAAATTAAAATCGTTGATTTAAAAATCGGCGAAAGCAGCCTGCTTTTGACTTATCGGACCCGCTTTTATACCATGATAAAAGATGCTGATGAAGATATGGACTGGTTTTTGGAAGATTTGGAAACCTTAACCGTTTCCAACGAAAAAAACGCCGAAGAAAAATTGCTCTACCGATAAAACGTTTTTTTCTGAATTTTAGAGTTGAATTTATAAAGCAAACTCTATAAGATGTAAGCCGGTTTTAAAATGGAAGATAAAGTTTATGAATAACATTAAAGTCAGATTTGCCCCAAGCCCGACCGGACATATGCACATCGGTAACACCCGCACCGCTTTGTTCAATTGGCTGTGGGCTAAAAAAATGGGCGGAACGTTTATGCTGCGCATTGACGATACCGATTTTGCGCGTTCCAAAAAAGAATATGAAGACTCTTTACGCGAAAGCTTACAATGGCTTGGTTTGAACTGGAGCGAAGAGGCGCGCCAATCCGCTCGTTTTGAACGCTATAACGAAGTGGTAGAGCAACTTAAAAGCAATGGTCGGATTTACGCTTGTTATGAAACCCCGGAAGAACTCGAGTTTAAGCGTAAATATGCTCTGAGCAAAGGGCGTCCGCCGGTGTATGACCGCCAGGCGCTGCATTATACCGAACAAGATTTGGCACGTTTTAAAGCAGAGGGACGCAAACCGCATTATCGTTTTAAGCTCATCCCCGGCGAAATCAGCTGGCATGACGTGGTACGCGGCGATGTGAAGTATGAGGCTGAAAACTTAAGTGACCCGATTGTTATCCGCGAGGACGGCACTTTTCTTTATCACCTGCCGTCAGTGATTGATGATTGCGATTTTGGCATCACTCACATTGTTCGCGGCGAAGACCATGTAACCAATACCGCCTCGCAAATTCAGATGTTTGAGGCCATCGGCGGACGAGCACCAACCTTTGCCCACCTGCCGCTTTTGACCGGCAAGGAGGGCAAACTGTCCAAACGGTTGGGCAGCTTAGGCGTACGCGAATTGCGCGCCGAAGGGGTGGAAAATATGGCGATTTGTTCGTTTTTGGCCAAACTCGGCACCTCAGAAGCCATTGAGCCGTTTTATTCGCTGGAAGAACTGGCTGAAACGCTCGATTTTTCCAAAATCGGACGAGCGCAGCCGAAGTTTGACGAAGAAGAACTCAAACATTTTAATTTGAAATACATTCACACCTTACCCTATGCAAACGTGCGCAGCCGAATCAGCGGCAACGAGGACTTTTGGCTGAAAATCCGCCATAACCTGACCAAAGTTGACGATGCCGGTTTGTGGAATACGATTTGCAACGGCGAAATCATGCCGATTATGGAAGACGCCTCTTTAACCACTGCCGCAGCCGAATTACTGCCGTCCGAACCATGGAATGAAGAAACTTTTGCAAACTGGGTAAATGTTCTTAAAACGCAAACCGGCAAAAAAGGACGCGCCCTGTTTCACCCATTGCGCAAAGCTTTGACCGGGCTTGACGACGGACCGGAACTCAAAGCGCTACTGCCGCTCATCGGACGGAAAAAAGCCTTGCAACGCCTTAACGGGCAAAAAGCTTAAAAGGAACAATCATGACAAAAATTTACCTGCACAACACCTTAAAACAACGCAAAGACGAGTTTGTCCCGATTGATGAAAACAATGTGCGGATGTACGTGTGCGGCCCCACGGTTTATGACCGTGCGCATTTGGGCAACGCCAAGACTTCCGTTGTTTTTGACGTATTATACCGTTTGTTGTGCCAGGTTTACGGCAAAGACCATGTCACATATGTGTCAAACATCACCGATGTGGATGATAAAATTTTAAACAAACATAAAGAAACCGGAAAATCCATCCGCGAAATCACCGAGCAGACATATCAATGGTATTTGGAGGATATGGGCAAGCTCAATGTGTTGGCGCCAAACCACCGCCCGCGGGCGACCGAATATATCGGCGAAATGATTGAGTTGGTTAAAAGACTTCTCAAAAACGGCCATGCTTATGAGGCTCAGGGGCATGTGTTATTTGATGTGGATTCAATGCCCAATTACGGCTTTCTTTCCGGCCGCTCAATGAAAGAAATGCTTGCCGGCGCCCGAATTGAAGTGGCGGATTATAAGAAAAATCCGGCGGATTTTATTTTATGGAAACCATCCGAGCCTGATCAGCCCGGTTGGGACAGTCCGTGGGGTTACGGCCGTCCGGGGTGGCATTTGGAATGTTCGGCTATGAGCTCTAAATTGTTGGGTAATGATTTTGACATTCACGGCGGCGGTTCTGATTTGATTTTTCCGCATCATGAAAACGAATGCGCTCAATCAACCTGTGCTTTTGAAGGCTCGCACTTTGCCCATTACTGGGTGCATGCCGGCATGTTGATGGTCGACGGCGTCAAGATGTCAAAATCATTGGGCAATTTTCACAACGTTGATGAAATTATCTCCAAATATCCGGCAGAAGCATTGCGGCTTTTGTTTTTGACCACACATTACCACCAACCGTTTAACTTTACGTTTGCCGGTTTGGAGCAAGCCAAGAGCGTACTGGATAAGTTTTATAACGCGCTTTTAAAAACCGCCGATGTGGCTGCCGTTCCAAGTAAACCAAATTCAAAACTTTTGGAAGCGCTTGCCGATGACTTAAACACACCGGCAGCTCTGGCTGTTTTGCATGAAACCGCCGGTGAATTGAACAAAGCGGAAACAGCTGAGGATAAAGCGCGTCTTAAAGGTGAATTTCTTGCCGGCGCCGGTTTGCTCGGACTTTTGTATCAAAAGCCGGAAATTTGGTTTAAAGGCGGCCTCAACGATAACGAAGACGCCGAGATTGAAGTAAAAATCCAAGCACGTACTGAAGCCAAGAAAAACAAGGATTGGGCAACCGCTGATAAAATCCGCGATGAACTGAAAGCGCAAGGCATCATTCTGGAAGATTCGCCTTCCGGTACAACTTGGAAACGTTTGTAAATTTTTTAAGCCGGTTTATCCGGCTTTTTTATGGCCTTAACCGTCATTTTAACAAAACCGATGCCGAGCTTACGCTTGTCAGAACTTAACCCGAGTTCATAAGGAGAAATCGGTTTTTCAATTTCAAAACGCAGAGTGATTTCGCCGGCAGCCGATAAATATTTTTTCGGATAATCAAACGTTAGTTTCGGTTTAGATTTTCCATATTCAAAATGCCATTCTGCCAATTTTTCATCAGCGGCAAAAATTTGCACCGTTTGTTTTTGATGTTTTTGATTAACATATGGATTAATCTCAAACGAAATTTGATAACTATCAGCTTTTTCTTTAGGCGCAAATGTTAAAACAACTTCCTTGCCATTGCTCCAACGCCCCCATTTTTCAATATGTGACAGGCCTTCGTTTTTTAGTAGCTGATTCTTATCGGCAAAAGCAACATGCAAAGTATCTTTATCGGCATATGCCAACAGCATATCAATTTTTTTGAACATCTGGTCATTTATATTCATAAACGGCACATCCGTATAAACCATAAAAATACGTTTTGATTGTAACAATTGTCGTGTTTTCTCCGGCGTCAGCGGCGGATTTCCTTCATAAACCAAATTTTTAGAAGAAACAACTTTAGCATTTAACATACTTTGTTTAAACTCATTGGAAAACGAATTGCCGATAAGACCGGTCTTATCAGACAATGTTTTAGAACTTTCAAACAGCGGACGGGGATATTTTTCATCAGTTTCATAAAGATCAAGCCGGTTAAGCAAATTGGCAATATCTTTTTCAGTAATATAGGGCTTTTTTGATGTTTGAATTTTAGTCATTTTTACATCACTTAAACCAAATGTTTTAAAAGCATTGGTAAAAACTTGCCCTGCCCCATATAAGTTCCAATGCGTTCCTGTTTTGGAAAATGGCTGATACTCACCGCTGCGAAGATCTGCCATTATTGCCTGACCGTTAAAAACATTAATGCCTCGCTGCTCCAGATTTTTTGTTATTTGAGTATAATAGCCGCAATCCTCTCCAAGAAAATATTTATAACGTGCCGGCACGTATTCCTGATATGTTACCGCTTTATTTGGCGCCAAAACAACATATAAACCAATACCTCTTCCCCTTAAAGCCTTATTTAAACGTTCAAGTTTATTAAACCCCTCTTCCGGCAACGAGCGGCAAGACAATCGGAAAGAAGCAAAATAACCACGCTCAAACAAGTAATCATTTTTTCCCTGTACAACATTTTGATTGTAACCGGAATGTATGCGTCCAAAATTTGCCCAGTCATAAAACTGATTTTTTGTTTTCAATGCCAAACGACGGAACAAGAAGTGGCTCGTCCACCAATTTTCAAACTGCTTCTGAAAGCTTTTGTCCGTAAAAGATTGTTTGTGCATGCTGGGCAAATTCGTCAACGGATCACGACCAAATAAAACCGTGCTCTCTTGCACGCCAAACAAATATCCCATCGGCAAAGCCAATAAACACACAACGCCGAAAACAAAAAGCCTATAATAATTTTTCAGCAAAAAACGCATACCGTATGCCAAAGCAAACACAATTATTGCAATCAAAACTAACGCAAAAACGGATACACCATATATTTTTATTTTGTACAAAGTCATTTGTCCGGCCTGTACAAACGTGCGAACTTCAATAGTTTCACTTTTCCATAGCCAAAATATTTTTTTGAATTTATCTTGCCCGGATATTAATTCCCGTTTTGCAAGAATATTTTTTCCGTCATCACCGCTAATATCAACATAGGCTTTACCATCTGTTTCCAAATGATAAAATACACTGGCCTTATAAAACCCTGTCGGCAGTTTTACATATGGTCCATAGCTCAAATAAGCGCCAATTGATGAACGGGCGTTTGCAATACCGTCGCCATTGTTTTCCCGCTGCAATTTTCCGGGCAAGGATTGTGGATAAAAAGTTTGCTTATAAGTATATAAAGGGTTAAGCAAAATGACAATCAACAGAACCAGTAAGAATTTTATGATTTTTTTCATACTCTAAAACCTAAAATAAATAAACGGAGAAAAGGTGCTGGTCATGGCAAAAACATATGCCACAGCAAAAAGCGCAAAGACCAGCGCCGTTTCGGCCGGTGAAAACTTAAAGCGTTTATATCTGCCGTTAAATATCGGATAAGAAAGAACAATTCCCAGCAACACAATCAATAAATTGCTGTAAGTCAAAAATTCGGTTGCCGTGTAAAATGTATTCAGCGGCGCTGACGGATTGCCCAAGAACATGATTTTTAAGAACTGCCCGGCGTGCGTCAGGTCAGTTGCGCGAAACATCACCCAGCCGATGACGGCAAACAACCAGACATAAAGATTGGACAACGCAGACGGCAAGCGCTCCAACAGTTTCGAAAGCCCAATCCTCTCCACCATTAAACCCGTACCGTGATACAAGCCCCAAACAACAAAATTCCATGAAGCGCCATGCCACAAACCGCAAAGCCCAAACACAATATAACAATTTAAATAAGTCCGCCATTTGCCTTTACGGCTGCCACCCAAAGGAATATACAAATAATCGCGAAACCAGGTTGAAAGCGATATATGCCAACGCCGCCAAAATTCTTGCACGCTGTGCGCCGAATACGGATAATTAAAGTTTTCCAAAAACCTAAAATTAAATATGCGGCCAAGACCGATAGCCATATCCGAATACGCGCTGAAATCAAAATAAATCTGCAGTGTATAAGCCAACGCGCCAAGCCAGGCAAAAGCACACGGCACGCTTGCTACCGGCGCATCAAAGACCTTATCGGCAATAAAAGCAACCTGATCGGCCACCAAAACTTTTTTAGCCAACCCAATCACAAAACGTCGCATACCGATAAAAATATTATCCGGTTGGGTTTTACGGTTTTCCAAATCTTCGGCGATTGTCTGATAGCGCACAATCGGTCCGGCCACCAACTGCGGAAACAATGAAACATATGTCGCCAGCAAAAACAAATTCGGCTGCGCTTTAACCTCTTTGCGATAAACATCTATCAAATATGACATAATCTGAAAAACATAAAAAGAAATACCAATCGGCAAAGCAATTTGCGGAACATCCAGCAAGGATCTGTGCAAATCACTTAACAAGAGGTTAAAATTTTGCAAAAAAAACATCCAGTATTTATAAAAAAACAAAGCGGAAAGATTGCCGCAAACACCTGCCGCCAGCCACAATTTTCTGGCTTTGCCGCAAGTTTTATCCATCTTGCGGGCAACAAACCATGACAAAATAATAAGCGCAATCATAATCCAGACAGCTTTAGGCTCACCCCACGCATAAAACAGCAAACTCGCGCCCAATAAAACATAATTGCGCAAACGTTCCTGTGCTAAAAAATATAAAGCCAAAACAAGCGGCAAAAACATAGAAAGAAATATTGTGGAAGAAAAGACCATTTACATATTCCATATATATTAAACGACCGTTTAAAATTAATACAAACAAGTGCATATTATAAGAAAAAATTTTATTTGCAAGTGTTTGTTTCTTTATTTTCACCTCAAACAAAACCAATACAAATCAATTAGTTATACTATTTTAATTGTTTTACGACAATCTGCTTTTCCTTTTTTACAAACGTATGCGTTAAACGGTCGTTTAATATATATATGTAATGTAAAAACACACAGCTCTAAGCAAAAAATTTAAATAGAGCAATAAGCACAAACCAAACTATAAATATCTTAAAACCTATACTCGGCGCAAGAAATTGCCCATGATTTTTTTGCGGCCGAATTTATCAAAATACACTTCGCATTTTTGCCCTTCAACCGCCATAAGCGTGCCATAGCCGAAAGCATCATGATAAACCCGCGTTCCTTTCAAACTTTGCGGCGATGTATATTCTTCAACCGGTTCATAGCTATATTCGTGTTCAACCGAAGAAGAAAAA
Organism: uncultured Alphaproteobacteria bacterium; assembly: GCA_944393235.1. Taxonomy (GTDB): domain Bacteria; phylum Pseudomonadota; class Alphaproteobacteria; order RF32; family CAG-239; genus CAAFZY01. The sequence goes on from CALXZJ010000010.1 coordinate 22,250, forward strand.
GATTTAGCCGGCGTTTTCTTGAAATTCGGTTCTGACTTTTGCCGATAAGAACTAAAATTTTGATAACCGCCGCGATATTGCCGGTTGGCATTGTTGATAATCTCCAGACAATCAGACGGGATTTCATTTAAAAAACGGGAAGGAGTGTTAGTCTGCCATTGTCCATAAATCCGTCGGGTGTAGGCGGTTAAGATATAAAGCCTTTGTTTGGCACGGGTAATGGCAACATATGCCAACCGACGCTCTTCTTCCAAAGCCTCGCCGCCGCCCTCATCCAAGCTGCGTTGGTGCGGAAACAAACCTTCTTCCCAACCGGGGAGAAACACAATATTAAACTCCAACCCCTTGGCCGAATGAAGCGTTATCAACATCACTTTGTTGGAATCAACGGCAGAATCATTATCCATGACCAAACTGACATGTTCCAAAAAGTCAGCCAACGTGGGATAATTTTCCTTATCGCCCATCACCCCGATTAACTCTTTGAGGTTGTCAATTCGGCCCGGAGCTTCAACCGATTTATCGTTTTTAAGCATTTCAAAATAGCCGGAATCTTCCAAAACTTGTGCGGCTAAATCATCCGGCGAAACAGCTTGTGCGGTTTTACGCCATTCTTCAAAATGGTTCATCAATTCGCTTAACGCCGTTTTGGCTTTGCCGCTAATCAAGCCGGCAGCCAACATTTCGTCAACAGCTTCATACATGGATATGTGATGCTCTCGGGCATAGTCTAAAAACTTTTCCACGCTTTTAGCGCCGATACCGCGGGCGGGTTTGTTAATAATACGTTCAAAAGCCAAATCGTCCGCCGGTTGAACGATTACGCGGAAATAAGCCAGCAAATCGCGGATTTCCTGTCGCTCGTAAAACTTCGGGCCCCCGATGACTTGATATGGAATTGCCTCGGCAATAAATTTTTCTTCAAATTCACGGGTTTGGAAAGCGGTACGCACCAAAACCGCCATGTCTGAATATTGAAAACCGCTGCGTTTTAAGCTCTCAATTTCATCGGCAACAAATTGGGCTTCCTCCTCGCCGTTATAGGCGCTGATGATTTTGATTTTTTCATTTACACAATTATTGGCCGGACTGTTTTCCGCCACTTTTAAGGTTTTGCCCAAACGACCTTGATTGTGGCTGATGAGGTTTGAAGCAGCTTTTAAGATGTTGCCGGTGGAACGATAATTACGCTCAAGGCGAATGATTTTAGCGTCGGTAAAGTCTTTTTCAAAACGTAAGATATTTTCAATTTCGGCACCGCGCCATGAGTAAATGGATTGATCGTCATCGCCGACGCAACATAGATTGCGATTCTTTTGCGAAAGCAGACGCAAAAACATATATTGCGTAACATTGGTATCTTGGTATTCATCGACCATAATATAACGGAATTTTGCCTGATATTTTTCCAAGATGTCGGCGTTTTGAAGTAAAATATTCAGCGTGTGTAGCAAAATGTCGCCAAAATCAACACAATTAAGCTCCAACAAGCGCGCTTGGTATTTTTGATAAACGGTTAGAACCACATTGCTCTTAAATTCGGCGGCAATTTTTTCCGGTGTGAGGTTTTTATCCTTAAAACGCTGAATTTTATCAACAAAAGCCTGCGGCGGATATTTTTTCTCGTCAATACCATCGGCTTCCAAAATTTGTTTAATCAGGCGTTTTTGGTCATCTTCAGCCAAAATGGTAAAATTTGGTTTTAATCCGGCAAGTTCGGCGTGGGCGCGTAAAATTTTAACGCAAATACTGTGGAAAGTGCCAAGCCAGACCGAGTCGGCAGCACCGCCGATTAATTCCCGAACACGGGTTTTCATCTCGTTAGCGGCACGATTAGTAAAAGTCACAACCAGACAATTCCATGGTTGCGCTTTCATGGTGGCTAAAATATAAGCCAGACGTGTGGTCAAAACTTTGGTTTTTCCGGTACCGGCGCCGGAAAGTACCAACAATGGACCTTCGGTAGTTTCCACCGCTTGCCGCTGTTCCGGATTAAGCGTGCTTAACCACGGCAATTCAGGACGCAAAGCGCTGATATTATCGTATGTTTTGGCGGCGGTACCGTCATCTAAATCAAATATGCTGCCCATTGTTGCAATACTTCTTGTTTTTTATACCAAACCACCATATATATAGAATAGTATTCCGCGAAAGGGAAGAGTTTTTATAAATAATTGCAAAGGAAGTTTTTATGTCGGATTTAAGAGAAAAGCTCGTTGGGCTGAAAAATCATATGCAAAACCATATCATCGGTCAGGAAGATTTGGTTAAAAAATTGTTGATTACGCTTTTAGCCGGCGGACATGCATTGGTGGAAGGTGCTCCGGGCTTAGCCAAGACCAAGGCGATTAAGACATTAGCCGAAAGCATTAGCGCCGATTATAACCGAATCCAATTTACGCCGGATTTGCTGCCGTCGGATATTACCGGCAGCGATATTTATGTGGCGGCAACCGGAAAGTTTGAATTTCGCAAAGGTCCGGTGTTTGCCAATTTGGTGTTAGCCGATGAAATCAACCGTGCGCCGGCAAAAGTGCAATCGGCGCTGTTGGAAGCTATGGCTGAAAGACAGGTCAGCGTCGGCGGCAAGCGTTATCCGCTGTCAAATTTATTCATGGTAATGGCAACTCAAAATCCGATTGAACACGAAGGCACTTACAATTTGCCGGAAGCACAGCTTGACCGTTTTTTGATGTATATTAAAATCGACCAGCCGGATGCCGCTGCTGAAAAGAAAATTTTGGAACTCGTCCGCCGCGAAGATAAAAATGAAAATAAAGAAATTAACAATGCGGCACCGCACAAGATGACGATTGAAGAAATTTTGGCGGCTCAACAAGAAGTATTGGCGATACACACAAGCGAAGAAGTTGAAAAATACTTAATTGAGCTTATTATGGCAACCCGCAAGCCGGAAAAATACAACAACACTTTAACCGGCATGGTGCGTTACGGTGCCAGCCCGCGGGCAACAATCGCGTTGGACAAGTGTTCCAAAATCAATGCATGGCTGGAAGGACGCAATTTTGTAACACCGGAAGATATTCACGCCGTAGCTTATGATGTTTTGCGCCATCGGATTATTTTGAGTTTTGAAGCACAAGCCGAGGAATTGTCATCCGATGACGTGATTTCTGCATTATTAAAAGCAGTACCTCTGCCGTAAAGGAAAACAATGGTTAGGCTGCATGACATAACCGGTTGGTGGAAAAACCACAAAGAAAAAGACGATTTAAGCGGCTTAGCGGCGCGTTTTGATGAATTGGCGGCAATGCGGCGCTATGTGCCGTATTTGCGTGAACTTAAATTTAACAAAACTTCTTTACAGGCAGGTAATGCACGGTCGGCTTTCAAAGGACGCGGCATGGAGTTTGCCGAGGTCAGAGCCTATAATTACGGCGATGATGTCAGAGATATTGACTGGCGGGTAACGGCGCGCAAAAATCAGCCGTTTACCAAGCTTTATACCGAAGAAAAAGATAGGGAAGTATATGTTTGGCTCGATTTATCACCTAAGATGATGTTTGGCACCAGATATGAACTCAAAGCGGTAACGGCGGCTAAAACGGCGGCACTGTTGGGTTGGTTTGCCTTGGCAAATCGTGACCGATTCGGTATGGTCATTTATGATGGGCAACAAACAAGAATTTTTCAGTCCAAGCGAACACAGGAAAATTTGCTGGCAATTTTAAAAAAAATCGAACAAATTGCTAAAGAAAGTCTTAAAAATCAGCATATTATCGAAGACGAAAATAAATCTTTACAAAAATTGCATAAAAAAATCAGCCGACGGGCGATTATCTTTGCCATCAGCAGTTTTGATGATTTTGAACAAAGTTATGGCAAAGAAATTGCCAAACTGGCAAAAAACAATGAAGTTTTTGTAGTTAATATCTACGATACCTTAGAAGAAAAAGCCCCGCCTCAGGGTGAATATTTAGCTCAATACGGCACCCAAAAACAACTTTTAATCAGTAAGGGCAAAGATTTTGATAAAAATTATCAAACTTTTTTTGCCCAAAAAAGGCAGACTATTAGACAATTTTGTGCAAAATTCGACTGTCGCTATCGCGAAGTATGTTCAAAACAGCCAATTTACAAGCAACTGCGCCCTGTTTAGAAAAATTAAAATTTCGACACAAAAATAATTGACATGAATGATTTAAAATGGTAATGTTGTATTTATAATTATTTTGTAACTTACGGAAGAAGAGAAAAACATGGTTAAAATGAATGAAAGCAACGCCTACAAAAGAGGGCAGGAATTATTGGACAGCGGCATGTACAAAGAAGCGGTTGCCCAATTTGACGAAGTTATTAAAGAACAGCCTGATTCTTGGAAGGCTATCAATTCAAAAGGCTTTGCCTATCAAAAAATGAGCAAATATACCGAAGCGGTAGAATGTTTTGACAAAGCTTTAGCAATTAATCCCAAATCTGTTGAAGTGCTAAACAACAAAGGCGTGACGTTAAGTATGCGCGGGCTTTATAAGGAAGCCCTCACCTGCTTTGACGAGGCTTTTGCCATTGACAAGACATCTTTGGAGGCCTTAAACGGCAAAGCAATTGCTTTACAGCATATGTTTTTATTTAAGGAAGCACTGGATGTTTTGGAACAAGCCATGAAAATTGACAACAAACATCCGCAAACATTGCTCAGCATTGCCGTAACGTTACAAAAATTGAAGCAATACGACCGTTCCATCGCCTTTTTTAAGAAAGTTTTGTCATCAGATAAATCAAATGTTAAGGCATGGAATGGTATCGGCGTAACTTATCAGTTAATGGGTGACAACGATGCCGCCTTAAAATGTTTTACAAAAATTTTAAACATTAACAGCAATGAAATTCAAGCATGGATAAGCATTGGGTTTGTTTATCAGAAGATGTTTAAGTTTAAAGATGCTTTGAAATGTTATAAAAAAGCACAAATTTTGGTTGGAGGCCGTTATCATCATAAATTATACGACGGTTTGGCTTCATGTTTAACCAAATTATCAGAATTTGACCAAGCCATTGAGGTTTACAAACAAATCTTTCAACATGAAGAAGGCAAGAAAAAATGGGACGCCCAACGTTCTATCAAGTTTGTAAATAAATTAAAACGTAAAAAAGCGGTAGGCACACTGCCTGATATCATGGCAGGCGCTGCTGATACCGATGCCGGAAATTAACAATTAATTTTCAACTTTAAAAGTCGCCTTTATAAGGCGGCTTTTTCATTTTGTATTTTTAAAACAAAATTGAAAATAAACTTGTTTTTTATCCGTTAAGGTTAGCTGTTGTTCACAAATATTGGTCATTTCGGTTATACTCATATTGGCAAAGTCGTATTGCTTTTCAATTAAGTTAAAACCTTTACCGCCTCCGGGCTGATTGCGCAAATATATAGCACAAAACCCGTTGGGATTATCTTTATAAATCGGCTGCAAAGCAGATAAAATATTCCGACAATAAGAAATCCCGATGTCAAGGCTTGGAAAAGTGATGGGGGATTCATATTGTGGTTTTCCATAGATGACGAGCTTAGTTTCACCCTGATAAGGAACTTTGTTAGCATAAACGGCGTTGTAAGTACCAAAAGAATCTTTTAAATAATCAATAGAGTTACTGGCTTCAACAATGCGCATACCTTCCGGAAGAGCATTGAGCTTTTGATAAAACGGGATGAGGGAAATCTGTTTTTCCATTTCAAAATGAAATTCATATTGATACATATGTACAGTATTGATAAGTTCCGAAATCTGTGCCGCATGTTTATTAAGCTTATATTTCATCATCGCTCTGGAATAACCGGCGATAGCGCCGACCGAAAGAACACCAATTATAGCCAGCACCCCCAACATCTCCACCATAGACCGCCCATTTTCACGCATAATTTTCTCTCCAAATTGCAAAAAATACCTGTTTACGCGTCATTCTAAACCGTTTTTTTTTTTTGCAATTTTAAAGAGTCTGGTGGGGATAAGTTTCTACCGGTAGACGCAATATGCACTTTACTGTCATGCCACTGCCGAGCGGTGCTCGGCAGTTCAGGCATCTCCTATCCAAACGGGCAACAGACGCCTTAACCGCCGTACCCTCGCGCAGCGGTGGCGTGATAGAAAGGAATGCAACACGAAAGAGGTATCTTGATAAAAAAGGCAGGAAAATATTTGTATCAATTCTGCAAAATTTTTGCGGCAATAATATTCATTTCCTCTTCTGTCATACGATGAGCCAGATTGTCAAACCTAAAATCTTTGGTCTGAATGCCATGTTGCTCGAGCCAAGAAAGGGAATAATCAAGGGTTTTGTACTGAACCGATAAATCTTCTTTACCATGAAACATCCAAACTTCGGGACGGGAAACCAGATGTTGTGCCAAAACATTTTTTCCGGCAACAATTCCGGAAAGTGCAAAACAAGTTTTGACTTCATGTTGCCGCGTCAAAGCAGTAAAGATAGCCAACATTGCTCCTTGAGAAAAACCCATAATATAAGTTTGATTGTCAGAAATCCCATATTGTTGCTGCAAATCATCAATCATCAGATTAATTTTTTTTGAAACAGCCAGCATGTCAGCTCCGGTTAAAGTATAAATATCTATAATTTGTTCCAGCGGTGTTTCCGCTATGCGGCGCAAATTTTCAGGATCAACTTTAAGCAGGCTGAACCATTGCTTTTTATCCGCATTTGTTTCGCAAGGGGTTTCAGATTCGGGTAAAATAAGCCATGCATTTTTTAGTTTTTCTTTTAACATTTGCGCAGCGTAATCAATATCATTTGCGCAACCTCTGTACCCATGAATAAAAAATATCAATTTATCCGGTGTTTCACCGATTTTGTAACACTTGTGAACATAATGTGACAAGACAAAAGCTCCTGTTTGGTATACTGTATAAAAAACTTAAAACAAAACCAACATATAACAAATAACACGAATATACAAGAGATGAATAACAACCCTTTCGCAAAAATATTTAAAAGTGCTTTAATTGATGACGTCTTGAGTAAAAGTATTTTATTAAGCCACAATAATTCAGAGCAGACACCATCCAGAATTAAAATATTTTTAGAAGAACTGAACCGTTTTTTTATGAGTTCTGGCGAAGTTCCTGTTCATCTGCAAAACTATGCAATCAATGAGAAAGCTTTGCTTTCATATGCTTTGTTTTTGCGCGGTTATATGCGCGATGCTCAGAAAGTTTTGCAAAATATTGAAAGCAAATATACCTGCGATACTGATATGCTGCGCTTGTTTGAAGCCTCTAGCCATTATGCAGTAGCTTGCAATGGAAAAATAAAAGGCAGCAATCATGTCTATGATGACGAAGTTGGATACCTTTTTTGCAAAGTTGATTTATCAAAAGGTATTGTCAATGCACGGTTTGCAAGGCAAGAAAATTCAATCAATCCGGAACGTAAAAATCTGGTTTTGTTTATGCCTTTCCGAATTAAAAATAATGAACTTGAACTAAAAAAGTGGCTGTATAAAAATATGTATACCAGTCTTGATAATCCCCAAGTTTTTGGTAAAGATACAGACGTTTATGTTGCTTATTTTCCTATCCAAAAATCACGATGTGCAAAAATCAGTTCAACTATTAAAACCGTGATTAATCCCAAGAATTATACGGAAACTCAAGATGTTGATTTGGTTAAGCAGGCTTTTTTGCCTTTGCTGGCATCAAACATCAAAATTGATGATGATGGTCAAGTTTTGCAAGCTGAAACATACACGCCTGCACAGTTAAAGAAAAATTTTGCTAATATGACTTTTATGAGCTACTGCGCCGGTACGGCTGATGCACATCGGGTTGTTACGGTTATGCGGCATATCTCTGAACAACTTTATTCTAAAGATGACACACAAAAAGCATTGCAAAATTTGTTTATTGTCAGCTATGGTTTTTTACCGCTGCAAAAATATTCGGATTATTCCGGTGCGCATTTCTTTTCTAACGAAGTTCACGATAATTATAAAAAAGAACCATTCGCTAAAATGAACAATCCTGAAATGTATGAGTTTTGCAAATTCCGAAACGAAAATTTACTGCCGGCAAAAGTGACTCTCATGCCGGATCAGCGCAATTTTGTGGTAGCGCTTAAAAACGATTCTTCTTTTACAATTGTTGATAATAAAGAAAAATTAATAGAAATTTGCGATACGGAATTTGGACACAATATTGCGCATGTTACAGCAAGCCGTTTGGGATATGATTTTGGTTCGCAACAGTTTAAAACTGTTTTGGAAAATGCCGTCAGCGGTAAAAGAGGAACGGACGTATTTTATCGCCAAAGACATGGTGAGGCAGATGCCCGTACACGTTTGACAATGGCTTCACTGCTTAATTTAAAACAACAGCTTGTATGATGTTATCAAGTTTTATACGATGTCAAAATTTGTTTGAAAACAACAGATAATTATGTTATAATTAATTTGTTGTTAAGGGAGGACGTATGGATTTTGCCGAAATTGCCGAGTTGAAACAACAAGAACCGGAAAAAGCGCAAACCGGTTTGACCGGCGGCGAACAGGCGTCTTTTCTTTCTTTGTTGCGCAAATATATTATTGAGCGCATTAGTCATTTTTTCCCGTATATCAATGATGCCAAATGTCATGTACATTTTTTATTTCCGGAAAAATTTAAGCCTGAAAAAAATAATGATTTTGTCATAAAAGTTTTAAAAGTCCGGCATCCGCAGCGGCAGAGCCGTGCAAGTACTGCTTTGGCTGCTGCTTTAGCAGCCGGAAAAGAATACGGAAATGTTATTTCGGTTTTTGGCGAAGATGGCAAAAAACATATTATAGCCGTATTAGGGTGTTTGCATGATCCGGTGCTGTCTTTGTACTACAATGTGCGAACAATGTTTCAAGTTATGCAGCAAAAATATCTTTATCCCGAATATTTTGAAAATATTGAGCGGCAAATGTGGATGTGGCGCGATAAAGGTGTTGCCGAAGAACGAATTTCTGCCATGTTGAAAGCAACTAATTTTAATTATGAAAAAGTTCGTAAGATTACGGCTTTTTATGCCGATGTGCAGGCTTTTGCCGGTGCTGCAACTTATTTAGCGGTTAAAGCCGTACAATCCGGCGAAACGGATTTGATAGATAAAACGGAAAAATTCGTTCTGTTGGAATCCGCCGGTTTATCCGAAAATTTGCTAAATGTTCAACATTGTGTATTAAACTGTGCTTATCCGGCAGTGAAAAATCTTATTGCTCAAGTTAAAAATCATGGTGCCGCCGCGTATCTTGATCCGCAAGGCTGGGTTGACTGGAAAAAATTGTACGATTACACTTTATCCGAGGTAAAAAATATTGATTATTCTCCGCATGCCATTATGGATGCTCGACAGAATGAGGGAAAGTTTTTGCAAGCTTTGGCTAAACAATATCCTAAACGGCAGCAAATGCTCAATATTTTGCCATGGTGTCCGGAATATAAAAACAGCAAAATTTTGCAAGACTTTGTAGAAGCACAAAGATTTTATCTAAATAATCAATCTTAAACAAAAATGATAATATGTTTTTGATGCCTTAAATACAGACTTATGTACAAAGAGCAATCTACACATCAGCAGATTGCTCTTTGGGGATTAAAATGTAGATTAAGTTATTGGCAACTGTATAAACCGCCGCAGTTTCTGGCACTGGGACGCAAACCTGCCCGCGTACATTCTTCTTTAGTATATCGATAATCTTCCGGGCAACAACGCTTATAATAGCTGCTATTATAGGGGCATTGTTCGCTTAAAATCTGTCCTTTGGCACAAGATGTGCGGCTATATCCGGCACTAATGCATTTTTGATCAGAAGATTGAGCAGAACTGTGTCCTGTAGAACCAACACTGCTGGAGGCTGCCGGTAAAAACGTAACCCCGGCGTTTACAGCACTGCTAAGCCCTAAAACCAAAGCTGACACCAAGCAGATAAACTTAATTTTTTGCATTTGCTTTACTCCTTAAATTATACTTATCTAGTATTATACTTGTTTTGTTTTTGAATGCAAGCACGATGAAAGTTTTATAAAAAAGAATCCCCGCAAGCGGGGATTCTTTTTTATAAAAGGCAAAACCTTAAATCATTGCCATACCGCCATTAACATGGATGGTCTGACCGGTAATGTATTGTGCTTCATCAGAAGCTAAGAAAGCAACAGCATTGGCAATATCCTGTGCTTCGCCAAGCTTGCCTTCCGGAATTTTTGCCAACAACGCAGCTTTAACATCATCAGGCAAGACATCGGTCATCGGTGTACGGATAAAGCCCGGTGCCACGGAATTAACCGTAATACCGCGGGAACCAACTTCTTGAGCCAAGCATTTGTTCATAGCGATCATACCGGCTTTAGATGCCGAATAGTTAGCCTGACCGGCATTGCCCATAACACCAACGACGGAAGCAATACCGATAATACGACCAAAACGGCGCTTCATCATACCGCGAACAATCGCTTTTGCCAATTTAAAACCGGCAGAAAGATTAACATCTAATACCAACTGCCAATCCTCATCACTCATACGCATGAACAAATTGTCACGCGTCAATCCGGCATTATTAACCAAAATATCGATTTGACCGAATTTAGCTTCGACTTCTTTAACCAAATTGGCGATTTCTTCAGTTTTGGAAAGATTGGCGACAAACCATTCAACCCGGTCGCCTAATTCGGCTTTTAATTTTTCCATCGGTTCAGAACGCATATCGGTTAAGGCAAGCGTTGCACCTTGAGCATGCAGCGTACGGGCAATTTTATCACCTAAACCGCCGGCGGCTCCGGTAATTAAAGCTACTTTTCCATCTAATCTAAACATATGATTATTCCTTTTCTAAAGTTTATAAATTTTTTGCCAGTTCTTCAATTTCGGCTACGGAGCCGACTGAAAAAGCATTTATTTCTTTGTCGCTTTTTTTGACAATTCCTGAAAGAACTTTGCCGGCGCCCAATTCAACCACATCGGTTACGCCTTGTTCTTTCATATACATAACGGTTTCCCGCCATCTGACTGTTCCGGTTACTTGTTCTATCAAGTTTTTGATTATTTCTTTATGGTTTGTTATCGGAGCAGCTAAAACATTTGCAATTAACGGTATCTCAGCATCATGACTTTCAACTTGCATAAAAGCCCTGGCCATAGCCTCGGCTGCCGGCTGCATTAACGGACTATGAAACGGCGCGCTCACCGGTAGACGCACACAGCGTCTGGCACCAAACTCAGAAGCAATTTCAACGGCTTTTTCAATGGCTGCGGTGTGTCCTGACAAAACGACTTGCCCGTCAGAATTGTCATTGGCTGCAACGCACAAATTATGTTCGTCATTGCAGGCTTCTACCAAAGCATCAACATCTTTGAAAGACATTCCCAAAACAGCTGCCATGCCGCCAACGCCGAAAGGAACGGCTTTTTGCATAGAATCACCGCGGATGCGCAACAATTTTGCAGTATCTTCAAGCGAAAAAACACCGGCGGCACAAGCTGCCGAATATTCACCAAGCGAATGACCGGCAACAAAAGCGGCTTTATCTTTTAACTTAATGCCAAATTCTTTTTCCAAAACGCGGACAATCGCCATAGAATGTGCCATCAATGCAGGCTGAGTGTTGGCTGTTAACAGCAACTCATTTTCCGGACCTTCGGTCATCAACTTAAACAAATCTTGATTTAAGGCATTATTTACTTCTTCAAAAACTTCTTTTGCCGAAGCAAAATTATTGGCAAGGTCTTTGCCCATGCCGACAAACTGAGACCCTTGTCCGGGAAAAACAAAAGCATATTTCATTTATAAAAAACCTCTTTTCATTAATCTTTTATTTGGGAATTTAGGTTTACTTTAATTTAAAGTCAAGAATTTATGAAAAATCAGACACAAGCTCTGAATAAATCAGTCAATAAGAGGGATTTAATGCTTTATTATAAAAAAGTGTCAGTCATTACGGTTGCGCACAATTGCGCTCGTTTCTTGACGACGGCATTTAAATCTTTTGCTTATCAGGATTATAAAAACATGGAGTGGATTATTGTTAATGATGCCTCCACCGACAGTACGGCTCGACATTTGCAAAAATATCGCAAAAGAGACACCAGAGTAAAGCTGTGTTTAAATACAACTGAAAAAGGACTGACGGATTCATATGAATTTGCCATTACCAAAGCCAGCGGTGATTATATTGCTTTTTTGGAGCCTGAAAATTTCTGGATTAAAGATAAAATCAGCCGGCAAGTTGGCTTTATGGATCGTTTTGCGGCACCGCTTTCGCATACGAGTTATGCTTTTGCCGATGATAAAGCTAATCTTTTGCCCGCCGGCTGCTGCCACATTGAGAAAAAAGTTAACTTATTAAACTTTCGCAAAGAAACTGATATATGCCTTTCTACTTTTATGATGAATCGTGAGGAAATTAAAGACTTATTTCCTCGTGCTCAAAAATATAAAAATTTAGATTTGCTCATGTATTTAATGCAAAAAGGGTTGACCTCTCAGGGTATGAGTGATGTGTTGTCTTTGTGCCGGCCAAAATTTGACACACCGATGCATAAAACACATGTTGAACATATTCACAAAATATCCAAGAAAATGGCTGAACAAAACATTTCTATGCCCAATTTGTTCAAATATCAAATTTATAAAGCCAGTAATATTGTCAATATTAAATTGGATCCTTCAACTTGTATCGACCGCGATGTCAGTTTAAGCCTTGACGAACTGAGAAAATATAAGCTATAACTATTGTCATAATTAACGGATTTAAAAAATGGCTCGGAAAACAAAAAAAAACAAAGACAGTAAAATCAAAATAATTTGGCGCAAACTGGCCGGAATTATACTTATTTTGATGGCTATTGCTATTTATGCGGCATTAGCAACTTATCACACGGATGATCCTTCTTTTAATAATCAAAATGACCATGAACCGCTTAATTTACTTGGTTATGGTGGGGCTAATTTGGCGGAAGGAATTTTGTTTGCTTTTGGTGTATCTTTTCCGGTTTTCCTTTTAGGCTGGCTGGTGTGGGGATACCATCTGCTGCGTTATGGGATTATACTGGAATTTAAAGCTCGAATCCTTGCTTTTTTTGTTGGGTTAATGACAACATCTTCTTTCTTTAACCTGTTGTTTTCTTATCAGTTTGGTCATTACGGACTAGGTGGTAAGCCAGCCCAGAAACTTGCCGGTGCTTTGTTAAGTTATTTAAATAACATCCATTTGCCCTATGCCCGTAATGTGTTGGCATTTTTGCTGGCAGTGGTGAGCATTATGGCACTGAATTTGGTTTTGGGCATTACATGTAAAGACTGGTATAAAGCTTTATGCTATATTGGTCGGAATGTTCATATTCTTCTCAAATATTTGTTGAAAATTTTGCAAAAATCAGCAACTTTGCTTCGACGGACACCGTCGGTCGGCGATTCCGTTAAAATAGAACCCCGCCTTAACAAAAAAACTACCGATATTGTGCAGAATACTGAAAAGACGAATACGCCAAAAAAGATTAAACCGGTAAAAAGCTCGGCAACAAGCGTTAAATCAGTCAAAACTACTGACGGTTACCAATTCCCGGATATCAACCTGCTTTCGCGCCCCAAAGACAAAGGTGGCAACGAAATCAGCCAAAAAGAGCTGGAGACGGTTGCCCGAAAATTGGAAGAAGTTTTGCAAGAATTCGGCGTCAACGGCAAAATCGTTAAGGTACGTCCTGGCCCGGTAGTTACATTATACGAGCTTGAACCGGCACCGGGAACCAAAACAGCCCGTGTTATCGGCTTGGCTGATGATATTGCCCGCTCCATGTCGGCTGTTTCGGTGCGCATTGCCGTCGTACCGGGGTCAAACACAATCGGTATTGAAATGCCGAACACCAAACGCGAAACCGTATGGTTGAAAGATTTGCTCTCTGATCCGACTTTTAGAGAAACAAAAAATACGTTAAACGTGGTTTTAGGCAAAGATATTGGCGGTAAAAACACATATGCGGATTTGGCTAAAATGCCGCACCTTTTGGTGGCAGGCACCACCGGTTCTGGTAAATCTGTCGGGGTTAATTCAATGATTTTGTCATTGTTATATCGTTTGCGCCCTGAAGAATGCAAACTGATTTTAATTGATCCGAAAATGCTTGAATTTTCCATGTATAACGGAATCCCGCATTTATTAACACCGGTTATTACCGATCCGGCCAAAGCGGTTATCGGCTTGAAATGGGCTGTGCGCGAAATGGAAGAACGTTATCGCAAGATGGCGCAGCTTAATGTGCGCAACATTACCGGCTATAACCAGAAGCTTAAAGAACTTAAAGAAAGCGGCGAAAAAGTCACCCGCACCATTCAGGTCGGTTTTGATGCCGAAACCGGCAAACCGATTTATGAAGAACAAGAACTCGACACCACACCGTTACCGTACATCGTTATCGTGGTTGATGAAATGGCAGATTTGATGCTGGTAGCCGGCAAAGAGGTAGAAGCCGCGATCCAACGTTTGGCGCAAATGGCACGCGCCGCCGGCATTCACTTGATTATGTCTACCCAACGCCCGTCGGTTGATGTTATTACCGGTACAATTAAAGCCAACTTCCCCAGCCGCATCAGTTTTCAGGTTACCTCAAAAATCGACAGCCGCACGATTTTGGGCGAGCAAGGTGCTGAGCAACTTTTGGGTATGGGTGATATGCTTTATATGCCTGCCGGTTTGCGTCCTTTGCGTGTTCACGGAAGCTTTGTCAAAGACAGCGAAGTTGAAGCAGTGGTCGAATTTTTGAAAAACCAGCGTGCCCCGGAATATGTGCAAGAAGTTACGGAGGGCGAACTTAATACCAAAGACAGCGGCGCCGTGTTTGATAATACCGGCATGGGCGGCAGCGACAATGATTTGTATACACAAGCCGTCGCGATTGTGCGTAATGATAAAAAGGCTTCGACAAGTTATATCCAGCGTAAATTACGAATCGGTTATAATCGAGCTGCCGCTTTAATCGACCGTATGGAAGAAGAAGGCATTGTTTCGGCAGCCGATCATGTTGGACGGCGCGAAGTTATCGGCTAATAAGGTTGCATATAAAAACCAAAGATTTTTATAGGATTTGCGAACACAGTTATCAAGAATACCGCAAAAATAACCGTGCTAGATTAACACGACATCATTTTTAATATCCCTTCTTAAAAAA
This sequence comes from uncultured Alphaproteobacteria bacterium, assembly GCA_944393235.1. Classification (GTDB taxonomy): domain Bacteria; phylum Pseudomonadota; class Alphaproteobacteria; order RF32; family CAG-239; genus CAAFZY01. Next base: position 37,400 of record CALXZJ010000010.1, read on the forward strand.
AATAATGCTTGACAAGCACACTTTTAAAGCGTATACACAAGCCAACTTCAACATATCGCGGGGTAGAGCAGCCCGGTAGCTCGTCAGGCTCATAACCTGAAGGTCGTAGGTTCAAATCCTGCCCCCGCAACCATTTATTTACAAGGCTTTGAGAAAAATCTCAAAGCCTTTTGTTTTATCTGTTTTGTTTTTTTGTGCCACCCCTGTGCCACTTTTTTAAGTTAAAATAAATGTTGAAGAATGACCAATGGATTGGTTCAAATCTTGATTATGGCATATTTAATTCTTAATAGTTCCTTGATTTTTCATATTAAAATATTTAATATTGTTTTTCATTATTGCAGGAATACTAAAAATCCTAAAAATTCTAAAAATTATGAAAAGGAAATGCATATGCGCCAACCTAATAAAGATCTTCGGAAGATGTTTGATGAAATCCTGAAACATTTTTCATTTGAAAAATATTATACCCGAACATTGGGTAATAAAGAATTTGCAGAGCAACTGTTATTTCGTCTTGCTGTCTATAAGTTCTTTACGAAAAAATGGGTGGATTTCTATTATGAAACCTCTGATTTTAATTTCAAAATGCTGTTGAGTAGCTTTTTTATAGAACACCCAATTGAATGCAAAAGTAAAAGATTAGAATTAATGAAAGCTTTTTTGAAAAACAATTTTTCTAAATATACAAATCAGAATTTTTTGAATATTTCGGATATTTCGAATATTTCGGATATTCCAGATAGTTCGAAATATTCGAATCTTTCTGACGAGGAAATTGAGAAGCTTTGGGGTATAGAAGATGGGATGATTGTTCCTGATGATGAGATTATTGTTCCGGACGATGAGGATGCTGTATTAAAATATTTAGATATGCTTCTCAACTATTATGTCAGAGTGTTGAAATCACCTCCAGTCATTAAAATAAATACCGAAGATGATATGATTTGGGCTGATGACGATTTTTTAATATTGGGTATAAACAAGTATCGTCCTTTGGGTTTAGTGATGCAAGAAATACAAAAAATTATCGAAAGTAAGCGCACGACCCAGCGAAGTCTGTTTAAGAATAATGGAGAAATCTCGGATGCCGATATAAAACGGTTGAGAGAAAGTTATATTTTGCAATATTTTGATTTATGGTTTTTAGAACAAGCTTATCACCAAAATCTGACGGATGAGAACATTGCCCAGTTATTCTTTGAAATAAAAGACGAATCGAAGACCAAAAAAGATGCAGAAAATATACGTAAAACCACCAAGAAGAATTTCAAAAATGTAGTTGATAGAGGTTATGATTATCTACTCATGAGGTACATTCACAGGCAAAAAAAGAGTTAGAAACTCAAGGGGCGGAAAGAAAAAGCCCCTTTTTTCTTTCCTATAAAAACAAGCAAAAACAGTCTGTTATGCGTTGACGAAGACATATTTAAAAGCTAAAAACAGAATCGAAAAAAATCTTAATTTTTTAGATATGGAGTAAACATTGTGAAAGATCTCATTCAAAGAATAAAAGAAAATTGTAAAAGCCCCTTTGTGGCTCGTGACAGATTGGCTGAAGTAACCGGTGGTGTAATTAATCCTCGGACAATGAGAAACCGAGATTGTCAAGGGACAGGTATTCGGGGGCGATTTAAGATTGGGCGAAAAGTCGCCTACCCAGTTGAAGAAGTCATCAACTGGCTAATTGAAAACTCAACCGAAATTCAGGGAGGTCAAAATGGCAGAACTCACTAATAAAAAAGAAGACGCCTTTTGTGCTGCAACACAAGAAGACGCCTTATATAATCTAAACGAAAATAATGATAATACAAAAAAAATAAAAAATCAAGAAAAACTCTCAATAAACGAGATGAGCCTTTCAGAGGCGGCAGAGCATTATGCACATCTTGGGTATAAAGTGTTTCCCTTGAAACCTCGGGGTAAAGAGCCTTTAGGAGAATTAGTTCAGCATGGATGTAAAGATGCTTCCTCAGACGTTGACACTATAAAAAAATGGTGGAAAGCATATCCTGAGGCCAATATTGGTTTTGTAACCGGAAAAACCAATCGGTGTTTCGTCATTGACATTGATGGTTCAACAGGAAAAGAAGAACTACGTAAAATAAAAAAAGACAGGGAGTGGCCTAAGACAATTATTGCTAAATCAGGTAGAGATGGCGGAGGACATTTTTACTTTAGATATCCTGAAGAAATTGAAATGGTAAAAAACAGGGCCGGAGTACTACCTAACGTTGATATTCGGGGGGATGGCGGATATATTGTAGTTCCACCATCCATCCACCCCAACGGTAAAAAATATAGCTGGAAACGTGATTTTTGCCCACAGGAGATGGAATGTGCATCCGAGTGGATTCTGCAAGAGATTGTCCACGGAGGTCAAAAGAAAAATGGCTCTGAAAAGGCATTTGAAATAAAAACTCATCCTTATTTTTCACGGGAGTTCAGTAATACCCTAGAAAAAATAAGAACTTGTCCAGAGGGAAAACGGAACGATACTCTCTATCGGGGAGCTTTTAAATTGGCTCAAATGTGCCATAGTAGATATTTGCAAGAAAGTGTTGTAAAAGAAAATTTGACAGATGCCGCCCGAATTTGCGGTCTTTCGGATGATGAAACGAAAAAAACAGTTGAGTCTGCATTTAAGGAAGCTTTATCAACTCCCGGAGATTATTCTTTTTTGAAGAAGGGCGATGATGAATTTTCTAAAATTTATGATGAGAGCGAGATTGAATGGGAACCACCGTTATTAACAGCGTCTATTTCAACACCTGAGATAGAAGAAGCTAGCATCCCCTGCAAACTTCAACCTGTTGTATCTAATATTTGCCAAAATCTTGAGGTTTCGCGAGGTATGGTTTACTTAACCGCATTAGGTATGTTAGCTGCTGCAGTGCAAGGAAAATTTGAAGTTCGGTTGACAGACACTTTTTCAGTCCCCTGCAATTTATATTTTTTGGCATTTTCCGCTCCGGGAACAAGAAAAAGTCCGGTACTCTCTATATTAAGTCGACCAATATATGAGTGGGAAAAATCTCAAAAAGAAGTTTGGTTGCCTAAAATCCGTAAACAGGAACTTGAGGCTTCTTTAATACAGGAAAAATTGGCAGACCTAAGAAAGCGAGCTAAACAGGCTCAGCATCCGGATGCTATCATTGATGAAATGATGACGCTGGAAACCACGGCTCAAAAGATTGATGTTGTACCTAAAATTATCTTAAATGACACAACACCAGAATCTTTGTTAGCCTTCTTAAATGACCATAATGGCCAATGTGCGATTATTTCCGATGAGGGGTCTATTTTTGATGTCCTTGGAGGTCTTTACACAAACAACATTGCCAACATTGATGTTTTGCTTAAAGGGTGGGATAAGGGTAATATTTCAATGAAACGCCGTGAGTGCGAAATAAATCTTGAACCGCTATTGACTTTCTGTGTCCTTGCTCAACCAGCTGTTCTGAATAAAATATCGGCAAAAAAATCTTTTTCAGGATTTGGACTGCTGGAACGCTTTTTGATGTGGTATCCTCAAAGTAATATCGGGTACAGAACTCATAACGGAATGCCAATACAAGAAGACATCATTAATGAATATAATAAATTTATTAAAAGTTTTCTTGATGTACCGATGGGTGAAGCCCCTCAGGTTTTATCTTTATCACCGGACGGTTATGGAGCTATTGTAAAATGTGTTCAGCGTTTGGAACGACATTTAGCTGTTGATGGAAAATACCATAAAATAGCGACGTGGTCGTGTAAAATGTCTGCCCAACTTGGACGTTTGTCCGGTTTGCTTCATCTGGCGGAAGGGGGGACAGGGAAAACAATTTCACTTGATACCGTCAGGAGGGCAATTAATTTATATAAACTCTTATTAAAACACGCTCTAAAGGCATATAACGAGGCTAAATTTGATGAAGATGACAAAATTTTGGAGGAATTAATCGAGTGGGTCTTGTTACAGGAACGAGGATTCTTTTTCAAAAAAGATTTGACCTATGCCTTTAAAGATAAAATCAAAGTCGATAAAATTGATAAAATGTTACGAAATTTAATTTCTCGTAATATTATAAGCCGACCATTGGCGATAGGTCATAAGACACTTAAATATTTTGTTCATCCAGATTTGCTTAAAAAGGATGAAGACGACAAAGAAAACAAAATTTAGAATATTTAGGTTATTTAGAAGAGTCCAAGCTTTTATATCTAGTGCGGACTCTTCTAAAAATAATTTATGGCAAGGTAATTTCTCTCAAACTAACTCCACCACCCTTTTGTGTGCATCTGTATTATATTCAATATATCGTTGGGTAGTTGCTAAAGAAGCATGCCCGGCAAGTAGGCGGACATCATTAAGGCTGCCGCCAACAAGGCAAATGTTTTTTGCGGCATTAGTTATGAATGTTCTTCTTCCGCTATGAGATGAGCAACCATCTATTCCTACGGTTTTATATAATTTTGAAAACCAATTAACAATAGCTTGTGGGCTGGTTTTACGTCCTCGTTCACTATCGATGATATGATTTTCCAGACAGAAGCCGAGCTTTTCCTGTTTTTGCAACAACAATCTTTCCAAAAGATTTTTCAGTTGTTTATTTAACGGGATTATTCTTCCAGAGTAGTTCCCTTTCGAAGCATTGTTTGTCAAATTTATTTCTGTTCCGATTTTTCCATCAGCATTACAAACCATAGACCAAGTAACAGCTGCAATTTCTTTTGCTCGTAATCCAGCTTTGAAGCTGAACAGGAGCATTACCTTATTTCTTAATGGATATCTGGATTTTTCAAGATAGGTTAAAAGCAGTTCCTGCTGTTTATTGGTAAGAATTTTTGCTTGTTTTCCGATTCCCATAAAAAACGTCCCTTTCTCATTATAAAAACATCAGATTTATTGAAATTATAATAAGTTTTTTATTTTCTTAAAAGGCTGTCAGCCTGGAACGTTGGATAAACAAGGACTTATTATAAAATTTATATTTTATAATAAGTCCTTATTTTTCAAGACCTTTAACAACAAATCCGTTGATGGTTAAAATAAAGCCATTATAATTTACATAAAATATTGTGTAATTATAATAACTTGGAGAGCATTATAGGTATAGGAAAACAAGCAAAAATATTAAACGCTAAACAACAAGCCATGCTCTTAGCCTATTTGGAAAATACCAGATATCCGCTCAGAAACAAAATAATGTTTTTACTGGGCTTCAAAGCCGGTTTAAGAGCTAAGGAAATATCCCAACTCACATGACCAATGGTATGTGATGGCGAAGGCTATATATCAGACAGCATTAATTTACCGAATAACGCTTCAAAAGGTAAATATTCAGGTCGGATTATACCGATACATAAAGACTTAAAAAAGTTGCTGACAAACCTAAAACAAGAAAATACAAGTCTGTCTTCATATATCATCACCACCGAAAGGGATAAGAAAATGTCTGCTCAGGCAATCGTTAATTTCTTTTATTTACTGTATAAAGGGCTGAATATAGATGGATGCTCATCTCATAGCGGCAGAAGAACTTTTATTACCCAAGCCACAAAAATGATTAGCCAAGCAGGAGGAACAATAAATGATGTCAGACAGCTTGCCGAACACTCAAGCCTAGCCACAACACAACGATATATTGAGTATAATACCGAAGCTCATAAAAAAATAATTGAAATGATATGAACTGAAATACGTCATATTTTGTCGTGGGATGTTGCTATATTAAATAATAAACCGAAGAAGCCAATATAATTTTAATCTGGAAAATATTGAGGACTATTGGTCTAACGGTAAATATTGGTGCATAAAAAGAGGCTTTGAATATTTAGGCAAAGCTTATTCATGGCAAACAATTATTGATTATCAAGGCAAGGAAATAATCCATTTTGCCAATAAGTCGGTCGAAGACATAACTCCAAACGGAAAAGTCATATTTAGAGATGAAGATGGTAAATATGGTGTTACAGATCTGCCCGATAAAAGTATTAATATTTCTACAGGAGCAAGAAACCAAGAAGAGCTTAAACCGATTACTCGCCATAACCTTTGGGGATATATGGATAATACTGGAAAAATCATTATTCCGATAATTTTTGATAAGGTCGGACAATTTTATAATGGACAAGCTTTTATTGCCGTAAACAACAAATATTGCATTATTGACACTTCCTGTAAACAGGTTAATACCGATAGTATCACTCTTAAACTTCCCCAAACTTTAGACAACAAAGAAGCAACCAAGCTCTTCCATAAGTTCCTTCGGAAATCTGATTGTTTTTGATAATATATAAAAATAATGGGGGCAATAAATCACCCCCTCATCTTGCGGCATATAGCCTTATTATATATGTGTTGACCGTCTAATTAATCTCTGAAAAAATCAAAACATATATCACCTACAACTATAAGAATATTTTGATTGAAATGTCAAGAATAATATTATAAGTTGTTCTGTATATAATTTTTCAACAGATATATAAGGGGTTGTCTATGAAATATCGTCTTGGTTTAGATTTAGGTGTAGGTTCAATCGGTAGCGCAGTTGTTGAATTAGATGAACAAAACAACCCCAAAAATATAGTAGATACAGGTGTAAGGATTTTTAATGTTTCTGAAGGAGCCGAGGAAAGAAGGCTCAAAAGAACAATGAGAAAAAATCAAGTTCGCACCCGAAAAAGATTAGAGCTGCTGGCTCAAAAACTTTTTGAAAATAATCTTTGGGTAAATGAGACCCCGGAAGGAACAGATAAACTAAGAACAAAGTCTCCTTACAAAATTCGTTTTGATGCGCTTGACGGAAAGCTTTCTAATCCCAATTATATCGGACGTGCTATTTTACATATGGCCAAACATCGCGGAGCTGGCTTCGTGTCTGCCTCCGAGAACATACAAGAAGAAGTTTTAGAAGAAGGAGAAAAAACAAAAGTCAAAAAATCAGCTTATGATATGATGTCAGAGCATTTAAAAGAAACTCATTCCAGAACATTAGGTGAATTTTTTTATAAAAGGATTTGCGAAGGCTATGAAAAAAATGAAAAAGGTGAAAAAATAAATCCAGATAAAAGAATCATTCGCCAAAAAGAGCACGCCTTAAAACAACAAATTGTTGATTATGCCATTCCGCGTTATCTGGTAAAAGATGAATTTAACAAATTTTGGGATAATCAAACTCAATATTTTAAGCAGATGCAAAAAGAGGGCTTAAAAAAAGAAATTTATAATATTTTATTTTATGAGCGTCCGGCTGCTCCTTATGCGACAGGAAAATGTATATACTTTAGAGATGAAGATAGATTGCTTAAGGCTCATCCGTTATCAGAGCTAAGGCGTATTTATGAAGAAGTAAATAATATACGAATTTTGAGTGATACCAACAAACGTAAACTAACAATAGAAGAAAGAAATAAAATTATCAATGAACTTTTGTTACAAGGCAAAAATGCCGGCAAACAATCCATAAAAAAACTGTTAGGACTTTCCGCACAACAAAAAATATCCTTAGTTGACGACAAAAATATCAAGGCATACTTATACTCACGTCCCGAATTTGTAGAGATTGAATATTTACAAAGTCTTTCCGATAAAGATTTAGCAAAATTTGTTGACTTTTTAGCCAATCCGATAAATCCGAATGATAAAAACGGACGTTTATACAGCGAGGATGAATTGATTAATCATCTTAAGCCGATTTTGAAAATAGATGATGATAAAGAAATCGGCAAACTGCTGACCAAGCTCCCCAAAGGACGAGGGATGTTGGGCGAAAGCGCTTCTAAAATAATTTTAGAAAAATTAAAAGAACAAGTTATTACTCACCGCGAAATAACGGATGAACTAGCCCAAACAGATAAGCGCTTTGTAAAAGAACACATGGTTTGATTTCTTGTTACAGATGGTTTGATTATTTTGGGCAACATAAATTTAAAATATTAAA
>CALXZJ010000011.1 GCA_944393235.1 uncultured Alphaproteobacteria bacterium
TCGTCATTGACGGCAAGGACGAAGAGAGTGAACGAATGTTTTCTGCCGGGGTTTTTCCCTTGAACCCGGGCGGCAAAATTGCCTTTGAGGGCGATACTTACATTGAGATGAAAAACATTAAAGGTCGGCAAATAGCCACAGGTGTTTATGATATTATATCTATGGCTTCCCCTGAAACAGTTGCTACCGTCACTGCCGACAATATTGACATCCTCCAGGAAAATATCAGTGGTGAAAATGGAAGCTCCGTGGGTTTGGCAGCAGGAAATCTTGATGTTACCGGCAACATCGAAATAACACAGAATAATAATAGTGGTAGTATTACAGGCGTCTCCGTATGCAACACTGTAACAATCGGTGGTGATGTCACCATAACGCAAACAAATAATGAATATATAGCAACTACTAGACAAACAAGCATAGTCGGCTTTGCTAACATAAATAAAACATTTTTTAGCGGAAATCTGAACATTCTTCAACGAAACAACGTTTTAGAAAGTCCGAATGATGCCGATCTAACTGCTCTTGTTGTATCGGTTGACCTGAGTGTTTTGGGAAAGAAATACATCAACATCGTTCAGGAAAATAACCAAGCCTCCTTTTTAATAGCTGTTTTTGGTAATCCCGGTACCATCTTAATCGCCGAATATCCTGACATGCCGGTTACTATCACCCAAACCGGAAATAATATAAGCTATAAAATAAAGGATTTTGAGCAAATAACTACTAACTTCACCAACATCACCGTCGTGCAGGAGAATAACACGGATGTCACGCCTTGAGAGTGCTTTCGCACTCGAGGTTAGGCGTCTGTTGCACTTCCCCGTCCCGTCACGCCTTGAGAGTGCGCAGCACTCGAGGTTAGGCGTCCTTTGGGAGACCCCTAAACTCGCCGACGTTGTCGGCTCGTGGGATGACGTGGTGTAGGGACGTTGTCGGCTCATTCTTCCCTGTCACGCCACCGACGCGCGATAGTGCGGCGGTTGAGGCGTCTATCCGTCTGTTGCATGTTTGGAGAAGAGATGCCTTATCCTCGGTGTTTTCAACACCTCGGAGGCATGACAGAGAATAAGGACAATGCTCGGCAGTGGCATGACGTCAATGTATGCATACCTACCGGTAGAAACTTATCCCCACCAGACTCTTTAAAATTGCAAAAAAAAAAAATGATTTAGAATGACGGGCAAATACATTTACTTTGCAATTTTAGGAGAAAGTTATGCGTGAAAATGGTCGTTCCATGGTTGAAATGCTCGGGGTACTCGCAATTATCGGCGTATTATCGGTTGGGGCGATTGCCGGTTATTCCAAAGCGATGATGAAGTATAAATTAAACAAATATAGTGAGCAAATATCGCAGTTATTAGGTGTGCTTTCTTCATCTATTTCTGACAAATATTATTCCGTTAAACCAGAAGGAACAGATGTCGCAAAATTATTAAACGACCTAAAAATGCTGCCAGACGGTATGTGGTACAAAAATTCAAATGTTCTGCAATCGTCTTTATACCCTGTATCAATTTATATCCGTGGAAATGAAAATGTTCTTTATCTTCATATCATGTTCGATAAAGACAAAACTTCTATTGAAGCTTGTGTCAAAGCATTTGAAATCATAAAAAATTATACTAACGAATCCTCACTTTCCCAAGTGTGGCTTGAACGTCCGTATAACTATTATTACGCATACAGCAATGGAAAAACCTGTGGGTTTCATGATATTTGTTTAACGGAAATGAACACTACCGATTTTTATGTTGCCTGCAAAAAAAATTATGATGAATATATCAACGGAAGTGCTGCTTTCCAGTTTTGGATACAATACCGCTTATAATTTTAGTGTTTTACTCAAGACCTTGAAAATAGTAATCAATATCGGCTTTAAAAACGCGTCTGAACTTTTCAAAATCTTGCGGGTATATTTCTTTATTGCCTGCTTCATATGCAAGCAAATCCTTTTCTTCAATATCTAATATTTTTGCTGCCTGTGATAGAGTTAGCCCATATTCTTCACGTTTTTGATGAATTTTTTCTCCAACATGGCGGTATAAACTTGAATTACGCATGGTCTTTTCCTTATGAATATAACAAAATGACTCGCTATAATTCATGTTTATATAACAATTGTTTTATATAATCAAGTTGTTTTTAAACCATCGGTTGTTTTTGTTAATAAAAACCCCTTATGGTCTACTGAGAATTCTGGACTTTTCCCGCTGCCAATCGCGCTCTTTAATACTTTCGCGTTTATCATAGACTTTTTTACCGCAACCAAGACCGATTTCAAGTTTAGCTCGACCTCGTTCATTGAAAAACAATTTTATGGCAACTAAAGTATAACCTTTGCGCGACAAGGCATTAATTATTTTAATAATTTCCTTCTTTTTAAGCAACAACTTGCGCGGGCGCTTTTCAGCGTGGCTTTCATAACCTTTGTTGGCATATTCGGCAATGAACATGTTCGACATGTATACTTCACCGTCTTTTTCAATGCCATAGGCATCATTAATGTTGGCATGCCCCAAACGCAAAGATTTGACTTCCGTACCGGTTAACTCAAGTCCGGCAATAAAAACATCTTCAATCAAATAATCAAAGCGGGCACGACGGTTTTGAGCAACCAGGCCAGTACCGATAAAATCTGATTTTTTGATTTTTTTTGATGTTGCCATTTTTATTTATTACCGTTAGAGGCTGATTTAAATAAAGTCGGGTTATTTGCCGGCGTGTGCGCTTTTTCAACAGTCGGGGCTTTTTTTACAACCGGCTCTTTATCGTTTTTTTCTACCGGTGGTGTTTTTCTTTGCAGACGGACGCAGCGCCCTTCAATATATGCTCCCGGCTCAATCGCTATTGAGTTGTGCAAAGCATCGCCCATCAAGCGCGCCGAGCCGGCAATAAATAAATTTTCGGCTTCCGCCGTACCTTGCAAGGTCCCATATAAGCTTAGCGTTTTGGCTTTAACTTGGCCGACAACCATTCCCTTAATGCCTATAACCAATTCTTCGCAACAAATATTGCCTTCCAGACGACCGTCAATATGTATAACCTCACCGCCCAATATATCGCCTTTAATACGCGTGCCGCAACCGATAATGCTTGGAACCGGCATGTTATTGTATTTCTTATTAAATTTTGCAAGTTTCATATACAATATTTTACGAAAATTTTTCATCTTTTTTTCCTCATAATTGTGCTTTAATGAAAGCCATCGGATCAACCGGTGTGCCGTTATAGAGTATCTCATAATGGAGATGCGGTCCCGTCGAACGCCCGGTTGAGCCGACCTCCCCTATGGTGTCGCCGGGGTTGACATATGCGCCCTTTTTAACATATGCTTTGTTTAAATGGGCGTATTTGGTTTTAAAACCATTGCCATGGTCAATTTCGACCATATTTCCATAGCCGCCGTTCCAGCTTGAACGGGTTACTTTGCCTTTAGCCATGGTTTTGACTTTGTTGCCTTTGTTGCTGGCTAAATCAACGCCTTTATGGGTTGCTGATTTTTTATTGAACGGATCGGAGCGATGACCAAATGATGAACTCAGCCAATAACTCCAAACCGGCTTGCCAATCGGAACGGATTTCATGACTTCGCGATAATAGCTGACATCATCAATCTGAGCAAAAACTTCTTGCAGTTTTTGATTTAATCTTGCGTTGTTTACAACCGGGACATCCGGCACGTAGGCGCCTCCCGCGCTGTCTTTTTTACTGTTTGCCAACGGATTGAAATATTTATTTTGTTTTTTTATGGATTTGTTGATGGTTGAAACGGCTTCTTTAATTTTGGTCATTTCTTTTTCAGACAGCTTGCCGACGCGGTTTAAAATTTCCATTTCCGTTTCTTCCAAGCTCTTGATGTTTTCTTCCAGAATTTCAATCTTTGCCAGAAGTTCATTGCGTTCCGACACGGCTCGGTCGCGTTGTAAAAGCGCATCCCGCAGCGTGGTTTTTTCTTCCAGTTCTTCAGGTTTGAGCCATTCTTGCTCATCGGCAATTTTGCGGATTTTTTCTTCCACCACCTGTGCTTGTTGCTTGTAACGGCTGATGTTGAGTTCATCTTGCATTTGACCTTCGTCAATTAAGGTAAACATAGAACTGATGTTGCGATGAATTGCCACAAAATCTGTCATCAAATCAACATAAGCATCGCGGGTTTCATCTAATTCGCGATCCTTAAAAGAAATGATTTGGTCGGATTTATTATACATATAATATGAATATGCACTCCAGCTGCCGACAATAATCAACAAAACCACCAAAAACATTTGCAGCCTGGACGAGATATTAAAAACCTTGGCTCGACCACCACTGCGAAAGATAATCTCTTTGTTGGAAAACAAAGGTTTCCTTGCTCCGTAATGAACCATTGATGGTTTTTTTATTTTGATTTTGCGTACGCTTTTCTTCATAAAAAACATCTTGTTTCAATAAGTTAAACACAAACAAAGGCAAAATTCGCATCAATATAGCAAAAATTTTCCCAAAAATAAAGTCTTTTATTTTTCCTCATTATCTTCATCTAAAATTATAAATTCATCCATACCGACCATATTCAACACAATCCGCGCCCGTTCTTCAAGCAAATCCAGATCCAGGCTTTCTGATGACAACAGGCGGACTTTTTCTTCCCAGTTTTGTCGTTCTTTGGCATATTTTTGAGCAATGTTACGAGCATTTCCGACTTCTTCGGTTAAATAAACATAACGCATCAACCCGCGTTCACCTTTGACAGCATAAAAACTGAAATAAATAAAAGTCAGAATCGTAATAAATAAAAAGCCTGAAGACCCTTTTATCTTTACCCATAAATCAGACAACCAACTCATTGTATCACCTTTTTATGCACCTTGTTGTCGAGAATCGATTTTATAGTATGCATTTAAGAATATTATGGTTAACATTTGGTTTAGGACGTTGATTTATTTAAGCTGGGCATGGTAAAGAGAGGCATAGACACCGTTTTCTTTAGCCAAAAGTTCTTCATGAGTGCCTTCTTCAACAATTTTGCCATAGTTGACGACAACTATTTTATCGGCATGACGAACGGTGGAAAGCCGGTGTGCAATCACGAATACCGTTCGGTCTGTCATCAGGTTGTCTATTGCTTGTTGAACAATTGCTTCTGATTTGTTATCTAATGCCGAGGTCGCTTCATCCAAAATGACAATCGGTGCGTTTTTCAGAAAAGCGCGGGCAATGGCAATGCGTTGCTTTTGCCCGCCGGAAAGCAAAATGCCGCGCTCGCCGATCTCGGTATCAAGACCTTTATCAAGCGTGGCGATAAATTCATCCAAACAGGCACATTTGACCGCGTTTGCTATCTCTTCAGGCGGTGCGCCTTCATTTCCTAACAAAATATTCTCGCGAATGGTTCCGGCAAATAAAAAATTGTCTTGAAAAACCACCGATATTTTATCACGCAGCGATTGGACGGTAAAGTCGCGGATATCCGTCCCGTCTATTAAAATTTGGCCGGATGTCACATCATAAAAACGCGGCAGCAGGTTAACCAACGTTGTCTTGCCGCCGCCGGAATTGCCGACCAAGGCAATTTTTTCTCCGGTTTTGACTTTCAGATTTATGTTTTTTAACACGGGTTTATTTTTAATATATTCAAAGCATACATCTTTATATTCAATACTTTGGCGGATTTCTTTTAATTCGCGGGCGTTTTCCCGGTCTTGAACCGCAGGGTGCCCCCCCATTAAGGAAAAAACCCTTTCCATTGCCATTAATGACATTTGTACATTGTTAAAATTGTTACCGATGCTTTTAATCGGGTTATATAACATGATTAATGCCGCTATAAACGAAACAAAGTTTCCCGATGTTATCTGTTGGGTAACAATTAAATGACTGCCTGTCCATATTACCGCCGCAATGCCTAAAGAAACAATAAAGTGCATCAACGGCGACATCATGCCGGTACGTTGTATCATCTTCATTCCCAACTTAAATACAGAATTGAGCGTGTCTTTGAAACGCGCATTTTGGTACTCGTAAAGATTGTATGAAGAAATTATCCGGTTACCACTAAAGGTTTCATTATAATGGGTTACCACCGCCGCACCCGAAAACACGCTTTTATCCATTACTGATTTAATACGCCGGCGGACGGTCGTTAACGGATATAAGGCGCCTAAAAGAATAATTACGGCGATAATAGCCAACTGCCACGAATTATAAAACAACACGCCGATTAACGAGATAGATGAAAACAACCTTGTGGTAAACAGTTTCATGTTGCTTAACAAGCCATTGCAAGCAGCATCGACATCATTGTTGAAGCGAAAAACAATGTTGCCTGATGTGTTTTTATCAAAAAATGCCGCATCGTAGTGCATCAGCTTATCAAACAAATCTATTTTAACATCGTTGGCTATCTTGCGACCAACCCAAGTATTTAAGTATGTTGCCATATAGCTGAAGGAACTTTGTAAAAAGCTAAATATAATTATTAAAAAAGGAATAAACCATGTAGATGAAGCGTTCTTTTCCACCATGACGACATCCATGTATGGCTTTAACGACCATGCTATGACAGCATCCATACCGCCAATCGGAATCGTTATTAATACGGCAAATAATGCTCTTACCCAATAAGGACGGATATACGGCAGCATTTTGCCGTAATTTTGCATAAATGTCGTTGATTTTATCCGCGTTCTTAATTTATTAAACATCACGCCTCATAATTATTGTTGCAACATTTGCTCTTTAGCAGAAATTATTTGGTTTGTAAACAAAAACTAAAAAACAATGCCCCAATTTGGCACCGGGACATTGTTTTTTTATAACGAATCCGATACTTAAAATGTGTATCTTAAGCCGGCTGTGACTTCTTTTAAATTATCCAGACGCTCCATGCCGAGGTATGTGTAACGTCCGACAACACGCGCCGCCAAATGTTCGGTAAAGTTCCACTGCAAACCGACGCCGGCACGATAGCCAATGCGGTTTTGATGTTTGGATTTAACATCCGGATAGCTGAATTTGACACGATAATTTGCCAAGCCTAACGACCCCACCAAATTGAAATCGCTGCACATTATCGGCATATAGCCGTACATATCAAGACCATAAGCTAAAAACTCGGATTTATATTTACCGTTATCTTTGTGAGTCGTGCGTTCGCCGGATTGTTGGTAAAATGCTTCTAATCCGAGGTAATCGTACATTCTGATACCAAGATTGACAGCACCTGAATTATAACTGTCTTTCATATGACGCGCTTCGCCGCCGAATTTGGCGTAGGAATATACATAATCCGCGCCGATATATGGCTCATATTCATCCATCCAGTTATAATTTGCGGCATTTGCATTAAATGCAAAAACGCTGGCAACACCTGCCAACAATAATGTTTTTTTCATATCTTAACTCCTATTTATAAATAGTTTTTCTATTGATATTAATTAACATAAAGTTCAAAAAGCATCATACAACTTTGGTATAACACTTCTTGAGTGTATATATTCTGCAAAAAATCATTTTAAATGGTGCGTGAATATTTTTTTTATGCTAAAGATGTAAAAGTTTATAAAAATGAGGTGTCGTATGTCTGTTTGTCTGCCTGAAAAAGACTGTTCGCTATGCCCAAGGCTGGTACAGTTTCGAAAAGAAAATCAAAAAAAATTTCCGACCTATCATAATGCACCGGTTGAGCCGTTTGGTTCTTTAGATGCTCGAATCTTGATTGTCGGTATGGCGCCGGGATTAAACGGTGCCAACCAAACCAACCGACCTTTTACCAATGATTATGCCGGAGATGTTTTGTATCCTATCTTAAAAAAATTCGGTTTTGCCAAAGGCAATTACGACCGACGAAAAGACGATGGCTTTGAACTGATTGACGTTAGAGTTACGAATGCCGTACGTTGTGTGCCGCCGCAAAACAAGGTTATCGGCGATGAAGCCAAAACCTGCGGCAGATTTTTGGCGGAAGAAATCGCCGCCATGGATAATCTTAAAATTATCTTATCTTTAGGAACAGTTTCGCATAATGCCGTTTTACGGGTTTTGGGCTACCGCCAGTCTGATTATAAATTTGCTCACGGCGTTGTCCACCGCCTGCCTCAGCATGGCATTGTGCTGCTTGACTCATACCATACGTCGCGTTACAACATCAACACGGGGGTTTTAACTTATGAAATGTTTAATGCCGTCATAGAAAAATTATGTCGTTTGTTAAATGGTGCAGACTAAAATGAAAAAGATATTATCAGATGTTTTTTCCTTGATGCTTTTGTTTTTATCTTTCACAATTTTATTTGCCTTAATAAAGACAAATTTGTTATGGGGAGATGTTTACTTTGAACAAATTTTGTTAAACTTAAGCCACGGGCTTATCAATATCGGGAAAAATATTGTGTGGGATTATCTGCTTTGGACGGTGCTCCCGGCTGCGATATTGTGTATTGTTTGCGCGTTGCTGATTAATAAAAATCGTTGGCTGATCGTTATTTCATTTTTATGCCTGATTTATCCGGTTTATAAAGTTCAGCTCATACCTTTTTTGATATATCAAAATACCCCGACCTCTTTATATGAAGATGAATATGCTAATCCGGCTGAAATTGATTTTCAATTTCCCGAAAACAAAAGAAACCTTATCGTGCTTTATATGGAATCAATGGAAAAAGATTATGCCAACCCAAAACTTGCCGGCGAAAATCTTTTACCGAATTTAAGCAGGCTTGCGGCTGAAAACATTTCTTTTGACGGATACCATCAGCTGCAAAATCAGGATTATACAATTGCCGGAATGCTTACCAGTTTGTGCAGTGTTCCGTTCCGCTTAATCAAAAATAAAAATTATACCACCTATAATAACTTTATGCCGGGGTTGGTTTGCTATCCGGAAATCTTAAAAAAGAACGGCTACAAAACTTATTTTATGAAAGGCGCAACGCTTGATTTTACGCGTACCGGTATGTTTTTTAACAACCATGGTTTTGATGATGTTAAAGGTCATGATGAATTAAAAAAGCGTTATGGCTTGGAACATCAAAAATATCAGGGCACTTCATGGGGATTAAACGACCGTACATTATATGAGCTTGCCAAACAGCGCTTAAAGAAAATTTCCCGTCAGCCCGAACCTTTCTTGTTTTCCATGCTTACTTTGGATACACACGGACCGGATATTTATCTTGATAAGCAATGTGCAAAACTCTACAATGACAGCCGCGATGTTATCATGTGTGCCGATAAAATGATGGGTGCGTTTGTTGAATGGATTAAACAACAAGATTTTTATGAAAATACGACCATTGTTATTTTAGGCGATCATATAAAAACCGGAAAAAACGACTTATATCCTCAGCATAAGAATCGAGAAATTGTCAACATTATTCTTAATCCGGTAATTTCCAAACCTAAAGAGATTAAAAGAAGTTGGACTTTGTTTGACATGGCTCCGACAATTTTGCAGGCTATCGGCATTGATTTTCCAAACGGCAAATTCGGACTCGGCCAATCTTTGTTTTTACCAGAAGCAACGTTGCAAGAAAAGTTGAAAAGGAATCTTGATATTGAATTGATGAAAAGTTCAAAAGTGTATGATGCTTTTAACACGATTGAAACAACTTTTGAACCTTTATATAATCCATACCCTCAATGGGGCGTATTGATAAACAATGCCGAACAAATTCGCTCTTATGCTTCTTTTTCTGATAACATTTTTAATTTGGTTTGGGTGGACACTTTTTCGTTTACTCTGCCGAAGCTTGAAAAAGATGACTTTACCTTTGATGTTTGGTTCAAGATTTTATTTATGAAAAACAAACAACGCACTATTGAAATTTTTGCCAACAATCATTTAATTGACACCTGGAATTTGACTGACCAGGTTAAACAACCGATACATAAAAAACTTACAATCCCCAGTAAAATTATTGGAGATGAGCGCAAATTGCTGCTTGAATTTCGGCTTCAGGATGCCGGATATACCGCAATCGGAATTGGTTTGGGCATACAAAAATTTGTGCTTCAATAAAATTTAAAAAAACATTCTGATTGTTAGCATTTTTTAAAAAATTATTATATCTTTTGAATTATGTTGATGTAAGGAGGGTTACATGTTGTATAAATCTTTTTTCAAAAAAACCAAAAAATTTTTTACTTGTTCGGCTTTAAATAAATTTGATAAAAATACGGAACATATGGTTGCCTTTTTGGAAAAACATTCCATCAGCGCCAATACCATTACTTTTATCGGTATGCTTTTTGCAATTTTAGGCGTTAATTTTTTAGCTTTAGAAGCTTATTTCAGTGCTTTTATTTGTCTTTTGCTTAACCGTTGGTGCGATATTTTAGACGGTGTTAGCGCACGACGGCAAGGCGGCTCATCATTTGGTATGTTTTTTGATCTTGTCGCCGACTATTTTTCACTTTCTTTATTTGTTTTCGGCTTTGCTTTGGCGGTTCCTGATAAAAATGCCGTTGCGGCTGCTTTTTTATTGTTAACCATGATTATATCTACGGCTTCTTTGCTCAATTTGCGCATTGTTTCCAAGCAAAACGACAAAAAAACAAATCCATCAAAATTTAGAGTTTGTATGCGGGGCGCTGCGGAAAATTTTGATGTTACTTTGGCTTTGTTTTTGATGTGTCTTATTCCCGGTTGGTTTATGCCGCTTGCTTTGTTCTTCGGCATCATTTCACTTGGTAAATCGCTTTTATTTATCAGCGGGGCTTATTATAATTTGGTTATCGCCGTCAGGAGAAAGTTGCGCAAATGAAAATATTGAAATTTTTGCCGGTTTTACTTGCCGTTTTGTTGTTTTCTAAGCCGATAATGGCAGACAATCCTGACTGGCAAAGTGATAAATTGCATATTAATGTTTATTCACAACAAAGCGAACAAACACTTCAGGTGTTGGTTAAATTTCGTATGAAAGACGGATGGCATATATCTTGGGATAACCCCGGAGATGCCGGTAAACCGACAAAATTTTTCTGGCATATCCCTAATGATTGGTTCGTTACACAGCTTCAGGAAAGTACACCGCAAAAATTTATATACAACAATATTGTCAGTCAATATGGTTATGGTGAAACCGCTTATTACTTATTTGAAATATCAAACCCTGAAAATAAGATAAAAACAATCAATCAAGCCTCTCTTGACATACAATGGACAGCCTGCCGCGATGTTTGCGAACCTGGAAATGCCCATTTTGAGCTTAAAAAAACCAATAAATCCGTTTGGGAAAAAGAACTTCAACTTGCTAAAGCAACTTTTCCCGTTAAAATTTCACAACCCATACAGGCAGAAAATACTAATTATGTCATGAAATTGCTTTTTCCTTCCAGCGTTTTTGAACTGCATACAGAGCCTTTTTATTTTATTCCTTATGAACGATGGCTCGTATCGGCTGAGGCGACGCAAAAAAAGACATTGACCAACAACAATAAACTTGAGATTCAAGTTGAAACCAATATTGAAGATTTTATTCCCTCCAAAGGCGTTTTGATTTACGGAACAAAAGCTTATGTTTACGATGTTGTTCCGTTCGGCCATGCAAAGCCGGTACAAGAAGAATATCCTTATTGGATGTGGCTGTTGGCAGCCTTTTTGGGCGGAATTATTTTAAATTGCATGCCTTGCGTATTTCCGATTTTGAGTATTAAAGCATTTGCATTGGCAAAAAGTTCTCTACAAAAAGACCACATCCACCGCGCTTGTTCATATTTTTTTGGCGTGATATCCTGCTTTCTTTTTATAGCGCTTATACTTTATCTGTTGCGATACGGCGGTGCAGAAGCCGGCTGGGGATTTCAGCTACAATCATCATGGTTTGTCGGTATTATGCTATGTCTGTTTGTTTTTTTATTTTTGTTGGTTGCCGATATTATAAAAATCAAAGGAAATTTTCTTGATTTCTTTAATCAATATGCCGGCTTAAATTCTTTTATGACCGGGTTTTTGGCTGTTTTAATTGCCAGTCCGTGTACAGGTCCGTTTATGGGGGCTGCAGTCGGTTATGCCCTGTTTCAGCCGCCGCATGTTTATTTCCCGATTTTTTTAAGCCTAGGTGCCGGATATGCCCTTCCCTTTACGCTGGCAGAAATATACCCGACGGCAATTCGCAAAATATTGCCTAAGCCGGGAAGATGGATGATTATCTTAAAAAAAATATTATCTATCCCGATTTTATTGACCTGTGTATGGCTTGGCTGGGTTTTATACCACCAATTATGCCAACCCGTTCAACAAAATGAAAAGTCTATTTGGCTGACATATGATAAAAATCAAGTTGCTCGTAAACGCGCAAGCGGACATGCCGTCTTTATTGATTTTACCGCCAGATGGTGCATCACTTGTCTGGCTAATGAAAAGTTGGTTCTCAATACTGATGCGTTTGTAAATTTAGCAAGCGAAAATGACATTGTTTTATTTAAGGCCGACTGGACAACAAATGATGCGGAAATTACCAAAGCATTAAAACAATTTAACCGTACCGGTGTGCCTTTATATGTTTATTATCCGTCGCAAAAGCAAAAAAAGCAGAATAATGATGCCATTATTCTGCCGCAGCTTTTAACCATAGATGTTATTCAAAAATATTTAAACATTCAAAATAAGGACGATGATTGAAACCATCATGGTAAGCAACACCCAACGGCTGGGACGTGCATACAGCTTGCGTTTGAAGTAGCGCGAATAAACGTTGTTGGCAAATAAAATCCAAATCGGGTAGGAATAAATAATTGCCATAACATAAGCCGGATTACTGCTTAAATACAAACTATAGTTTTTAAATGTGTACATTGCTAAAATTAAGACAATAACCGGAATGCCGGCAAAAAGCAAATTCCTTAAATGAAACACTTCCGAAATGCTGTTCCCTTCTCTGAAAAATGCAATTGCATTAATCCCTCCGGCAATCACAGAAGTGATGATGGAATAATAAAAAATTGCACCCAACACATTATCCTGACCAATATCCATCAATTTTTTTCCAAGTAAATCCAGTACAGTTACCGTCAACAAAGCCGGCAGAAGGTAAAAAAAGGCTTTACGACTCATCCGGTTTTTTTTAAGCATCAATACCGAACTGACAATACCTATCATGGAAGCCGTGATAAAAAACAACCGCCACGGATTTTGGCACAAATCCCAAAATTGCTGAGGCACCAATATAAACCAAATAACAAAGCCGAACATAACACTAACCGGCTGAATAACACTGGTTATTTCAGCACCAAAGCGATTGGCGGCATTAAATAAGCGATTGTCAAGATAAGCAATCAGCACACCCTGAACCAGACACAAATAGTAAAAGTTTGGATTGGCAACCCCTTGAATCAGCGGCACAAACGGCAGCAGGAATATTGCCGCACCGATACCTCTGTATATCATCACCAACGAACCTTTCAGTTTGAAAATCTGGTTAGCAAAAATATACATGGCAAAAATAAAACTGGCAAAAATGGAAACCAACCACCAATATTGTTGCATCTTGACCTCCTTGAAAAAAATATTTACTTATTTCTTTCTTAGCACACTGTTAGATTTTATCAAGATTAAATTTCTATGTATGGCAAGCTTATATACATTCACAATTACAAAGAAAAATCAAAAAAAATATTTGACTTCAAAGGTAAAAATTTATTATTTCTTATTTGAGGACTAAATGCACAATCAAGAATTTATACATAACCTTAAAGCGTATTTACGACAACAAATCTTTAAATCAGAAATTGTTAAGTTCGGTGCTATCGGTAAAGGCGGCTCATCAGATAATTTTTTATGCCAGACAAATGAGTTGTCCTGTATTGTCAAGCTCCTGCCGAAAAATTCCGAAGCACGCGCACAACGGCTTTGCCGCATATTAAAGACATTAAAACAAAATCCAGACTTTTTAACAGCACCGCTGATTGCCATAAATGAACAAGATTGTTTTATGTTTGAAGAAAGAACTGGACTTTGTTTAGCTTATGCTGCCGGTCAAAAAATCAGAGATGCCTGGTTGTCCCCCAAACGTTTAGAAACCATCATTGCCAACTATCGCCAGTTTCAAAAAATAAATTTTGATACTGAGTTGGTACAGCCTTTTATATCGCCGGCGGAACAGCATGTGAAAAATGCGGAACATCTGGTAAAATTGGCGGAAAGCCATAAGAATTTTATAAAAATAAAAACCCTCAACCAGATAAAATTCTACAATGATCTAATCTCGGAAAATCTCCAAGATATACCTGAGGAGGGTATGTTAAGAACAATCCACGGCGACTTTAGCCTGAACAACATTATTTTAAACAATGACGATAAGGCCGTCGTGCTTGATTTTGAAGCACTACGCTACGGATATGCGGTTGAAGATATGATGTTTTTGGTTTTATCAACCGTTTTACCGCATTCGGTATTTTCTCTGCCCGAAAAGCAATTAACAACTTTATTGCTGCATTTAAAAAATAAAGAAGGATTTACCGGACAGGAACTTTTGTACGGCGCCGGAAGATATTTTCAGACTTTGTTGTCGCGGCGGATTTTTTATTCAAAATTTCTGCAATCCTGGCGTAAAGACTGGTTGTTTATTCAACATTTGCGCAAGTATCCGAAACTGATACAACTGATTAAAAATCTAGATTAACGCATCATCAGATTTTTTTATGCTGCCATTTGTTTGAATGCATATACCGATATGCCATAATAAGAATCGATACATTATATACCCAATCTGCCGTCCAGCATATGGCTAACGGCAATTTAAAGTATAGAATGACCACAAATATATGGAAAACATAAACAAACATAGAATAAAACTCTATTTTCATGGCGTAGCGCGTGTTGCCGGTACCGGATACGGCATTAAATAAAATCCAAGCCGGGGTTAACGGGATGAACGCCGAAAGCATGACCAGATAAGCCGGTATTGAGGCTTGTATCAGAGCTTGATTGTCTGTATAAATACGCAGCAGGGGATATGCTGCCAATGCCATTAAAATTAAAAGCGGAAAGATAATAATGCCGCAAAGCTGCGTTGCACGAGAGATGGCCGGCAAAACTTCAGCAGAGCATCCTTTGCCTATCAAATTGCCGGTTATGGAGCTGACTGCCGCTGCCAATGCGCTGATGATAACATAAGGAAAAGAAGACAAGCTTCGCACAACATTGGAAACAGCCAACTCTCTTTCGCCCAAATGTTCAATGGCAATAAAAAATAAAAACCAAGTTGAAACCGATATAAATTGTTGCAGCATCGTCCAAACTGAAATGTTTAAAATTCTTTTTAATAATTTCAAATTTATGAATGTCAGTTTATTTAATCCATATTTCACAATATCAACACGCTTAAACAAATATATGCTCAAAAATGAAACGGCAATTATTTCTGATAAATTTGAAGCTAAAGCCGCACCGGCTATACCCATCGCCGGAAAACCGAATTTGCCGAATATCATAACATAGTTTAAAACAATGTTTGCAACAACCATAATTATTGATACTGCCGTTAAAATATAAGTTTTGGTGATTGCCACAAAAAAACCACGCCCCATTACCAGTACCGAAGCCCCTGCCAAGCCCCATATACGCCAATTTATATATTCTAAGGTTGATTGACAAACAGCTTCATTTTCGATTAAAGCACTCAATAGCAGCGGCGAAACATACCATGATATCACAACCATTAATGCCCAAAAGATGAGTAAGAAATTGCAGCCTTGATAAAAAATTTCGCCGATACGCTTATATTTTCCGGAACCATTGCGACGTGCCATCATAATCTGTGCACCAATGCTAAACCCGAACGCTACCATAAAAATCGTGAAAAAATATGTTGAACCCAGCGCTGATGCGCCCAACTCTATCTCGCCCAAGCGTCCGAGATAGATAACATCGGTTATTCCGACCAGCTGCTGCATCAGCATGCTTACAAGAATCGGATAACTCATTTTCCATATATGGCGATAATCAAACAGCATAAATATCTTTCGTTTATTAAAATACGTTTTCTGTTTTTTGTTTTCAAGATTTTATTTCAATCGGCAAATAAACCGTAAAGGTTGTGCCGTTATAATTTGTGGAATTAACCGTCAGGTTTCCGTGATGGCGAAGAATGATTTGTTTGGCAATGGATAAGCCTAATCCCGTACCTTTGATGTTTAAGTCTTTATGTTCCTGCATCCGATAAAAACGTTCGGTCAAACGCATCAGATCTTCACGACTGATTTTTGTTCCTTTGTTGTTAACGGATACCGACAGGGCTTTACCGTCTGAGACTTGAAAACTTTTTGAAGGCGGAATTTTCTCAACTTCCTTTATGGAGATGGTGATATCGCTCGGCGATAAGCCATATTTAATAGCATTATCCACCAAATTTTGTATCAATTGTCTTATTTGCTGGTGGTCGGCATTAATCAGCGGCAGTTCTTCAGGAACATCGCTTATTATTTGCATGTTTTTATTTTCGGCTTTTAAGGACATTGCTTGAACAACCTCATCTACCACATCTGAAAGATTTATCATTTCTGTCGGCTTTTCATCCTGGGATAATTCTATCCGAGATAACGACAGTAGGTTTTCAATCAATTCTGACATAAATTCAGCCTGATCAGCCATGATTTTTAAAAAATATTCCCGAGCTTGCTCATCATCTTTGGCTGAAGTCTGTAAAGTTTCAATAAAACCGGATATAACCGACAAAGGTGTCCGCAGCTCATGGCTGGCATTGGCAACAAAATCTGATTGCATTTTTTCGATTTTAACCGCTTTGCTTAAATCATATAGTGAGATAACGGCTACCGTGCGTCCTTTGGAAAACCACGGCAACTGTTTGATATGGGCGTATACTTTTTGCTTGGGATCAATTGATGAATAAAATATCAGATTTTCAGCTTCGCTTTCTTTTTTAAGCACTCGATTGACAGCATTTATGAAATTGTTGGCGCTAAACACATTTTCAATATTTTTATTTGTAATGTCATTGCCCAAAAATTGACGTGCCGATAAATTTGCACCCAATATGTTGCCGGAACGATCAATCATTAAAATCGGATCCGGCAGGGTATCCAACACAGCCGTATCAGACATAACCTGCGACTCTAACGCATCTGTCCGATTAATCCAGAATTTATGCACAGAATTGACAGCCTCGGCAATCTCTTTTGCTTCTTGTTCTGATAATTCAACATTAAAATCTTCGTTAATTTCACCTTTTGCCAGTTCGTTAATATATTTTTTTAATTGTTGTAATTCCGTACTTATCGGAAGCAAAAAAAACATATTTGCGATAAGAACCATTATATAAGACATAATAATCCAATAAGGCGTCAATAAATTTAGCGCTCCCAACAAAGCAAACACCAACGCTGCCGGCAGTGATAAAACCAGAACTCGGGCAATGAAATTTGAATTGTTATCAAATTCAAACCGTCCGATTTTTTTAAATAACATAAGAAACCTCGTCTATATTTATAAAAAAATTATGGACTCGTTATGAAAATATATTATTATGTAAGGAGTTTAAATTTATTTAATATAGCCTTTTAATAAAGATATCATGAGCGAAGAATCTATTAATCTGACGCCAGCCATGGCCGAATATATGAAAGTTAAAAATGCCCATAAAGATTATCTTATCTTTTATCGAATGGGAGATTTTTATGAGCTTTTTTTTGATGATGCTTTGGTTGCTTCCAAAGCATTAGATATTGCTTTAACCAAACGCGGTAAGTCTGAAGGAAAAAACATACCGATGTGCGGCGTTCCGTTTCATGCTTATGAAAATTATCTGGCAAGGCTTATTCATCAAGGTTATAAAGTTGCCATCTGCGAACAAATGGAAACGCCGGAAGAAGCAAAAAAACGCGGCCGCAGTGCAATTGTCCGACGTGAAGTGATACGCTTGGTCACACCCGGGACTTTAACCGAAGACAATCTTTTGGACGCCAGACGCAACAATTATCTTTTATGCTGTGCCAGACATAACGACAACTTCGGTCTTTCTTGGCTGGATTTATCAACCGGAGATTTCTTTACGCAATATATTCCTTCTTCGCTTGATACGATGGGGGGTGATATTCAAAATGTTTTATCAAAATTACAGCCTGTGGAAATTATTGTGGCTGACAATATGCTGCAAATCCCCGATTTATTTGATATTTTTAATTTGCTCCGCGACAAGCTTACTGTTTTGCCGGAAGCGCGTTTTAACAGTTTAAGCGCCAAACAATATTTAGAAAAACTTTTTCATGTTAAAACTCTTGAAGCTTTTGGTAATTTTACCAAAGCCGAGATCGCCGCGGCAGGCGTTATCCTTGATTATGTTGAAAATACGCAAAAAGGTAAAATGCCGCGGATTAAACACCCGATTAAAATCAATGACGCCAAATATATGGAAATTGACAACGCCACGCGCGCTAATCTGGAAATCTCGGATTCCGCACACGGCGATAAAAGTGTTACGCTCTTAGGCACTATGGACCGTACCATAACCGGTGCCGGCGCGCGGCTATTGCGCGCCAGGTTGGCTAGTCCTTCTATGGATATTGAAGAAATTAACAAACGTTTGGACGCCATTGAGTTTTTTATCAGCGTGCCGGAAATAAGACACGAATTGCGGGAATATTTTAAAAGTTTTTCAGACTTGGAAAGATCTATTTCACGTTTGAGTCTTGGGCGCGGCGGTCCGAAAGATTTGTCTGCCATCGGGTTAACTCTGTCTTTTGTACCGAAAATTAAAAATTTGCTAAACTCTTACGGCAAATATAATAAAATTTTGGAAAAGCTCCCCGATGCCATTGAGAATATCTTAAAAAAGCCAAGCGATTTCAGCACCATCGTCAGTAATTTGGAAAGAGCCCTCATAGATGAGGAAAATTTACCGGTACTGGCTCGCGACGGCGGCTTTATTCGTGAAGGATATTATCCGGCATTAGATGAACTGCGCAGTTTGCACAATAACAGTCGGGAGCTTATTACAAAACTTGAACAAAAATATATTGAAGAAACAAATATTATTAATTTAAGAATACGTTATAATAATGTTTTGGGGTACTTTATTGAAATTCCTGCCAAGCATGCAACCGCCATGTTGCAGAATCCGCAATTTATTCATCGGCAATCGGTTTTGAATGCCGCGCGTTTTGTTACGGTTGAATTAACAGATTTAGAAAAAGAAATCCGCAGCGCTAAAGAAAAAGCCGTGGCTATGGAGCTTGAAATCTATGAACGGTTGATTGATGATATTTTATGTGTTTCCGATGATATATCCGTTACAGCCAGTGCCATGGCTGAACTTGACGTGGCAGCGGCGTTGGCTGATTTGGCCGTAGAACGGAAATATTGCCGGCCGATTTTGGAAGATTCTACGGTTTTTGATATTAAAGAAGGTCGGCATCCGGTGGTTGAAGCCTCTATTGAAAAAACACATGACGGAGTTTTTGTCAGCAACGACTGTTCGCTTAACGGCGAAACAAATCGCATCTGGCTTTTGACCGGACCAAACATGGCCGGTAAATCTACTTTTTTACGGCAAAACGCTTTGATTGCTATTATGGCGCAAACCGGTTCTTATGTGCCATGCGCTTCGGCCAGAATCGGTCTTGTGGATAAAGTTTTTTCCCGTGTCGGCGCTTCAGATGATTTGTCGCGCGGGCGTTCTACCTTTATGGTAGAAATGGTCGAAACCGCTGCCATCTTAAACCAATCAACACCGCATTCATTTGTGATTTTGGATGAAATCGGACGCGGCACGGCAACTTATGACGGCTTATCTATTGCTTGGGCCGTGGTTGAACATTTGCATGAAATTAATTGTTGTCGGGCACTGTTTGCCACACATTACCACGAGCTCACGGTTTTGGCTTCCAAACTCAATGCCTTAACATTGCATTGCATGAAAATTAAAGAATTTAAAGATGAGGTTATTTTTATGCATGAAGTGATTAACGGTACGGCTGACCGTTCATACGGTATCCATGTCGCCAAGCTTGCCGGACTTCCCAAATTGGTTTTAAAACGTGCCGAACAGGTTTTGCATTCTTTGGAGAACAACCCGAATAATCAGACAATTTCTTCCATTGAAAATGATTTGCCGTTGTTTGCCGCATTTAAAAAACAAGAAGCGGAAAAAGAAAAAGTTTCGCCGTTGGAGCAGGCGCTAAAAGAGCTTAATCCTGACAACCTTACCCCAAAAGCTGCCTTGGACAAGCTTTATGAATTAAAAAATCTGGCGCAAATTGCCGCTCATGATAAATAATATCATTTTTGCAAAGCTTCCGCTTTGAGGCTGATTTCCAGCCATGTATTTTCTTTTTCCTCCTTTTGGAGGCGGCAGGATTGTAATTCTTCCGTTAAAGCATCAAACTCTTCCGGCGCGGTAGAATATAAATCGGTTTGTGTATAAAGACGTTGTTCAATTTCAGCAATGCGTTTTTCCAATACGCTGATTTCATCGGGCAAGATTTGCAATAAGCGTTGGTCTTTGTAAGAGAGTTTTGTTGTCCCCGTCGGTTTGGCAGCAGATATTGAAGGCGTTGATGCCGGCAATTGCCCGCCGGATTGTTTTTTGACCGGTGTGGCTTTAATTTTTTCCAACAATTCGGAATAGCTGCCGACATGTTCGGTAATCGTGCCGTCGCCTTTCATATATAAAAGCGAAGTAGCCACTTTGTCCATAAAATCGCGGTCGTGGCTGACAATCAGGATTGTCCCCGGATATTCATCCAAAACTTCTTGCAGCAAATCCAAGGTGTCCATATCCAGATCATTGGTCGGCTCGTCCAATACCAAAAAATTGGAAGGTTTGGCCAAAGCCACCGCCAGCATCAAGCGGTTTTTCTCGCCGCCGGAAAGTGATGAAACCGGGCATTGCGCCTGATCTGGTTTAAATAGAAAATCTTTCAGATATGCCACGACATGGCGATAATGTCCGCGCACCCAAATATGATCGCCTTCATTGCAAAGCGTCTTCCATAAAGTCTTTTTAGGATCCAGTGTCATACGATTCTGGTCAAAATAAGCCTCCTCCAGATTTTTGCCGATACGCACGAAACCCGAATCCGGATCCAATTTTTTGGTCAATAATTTTATCAAGGTGGTTTTGCCGGCGCCGTTTGGCCCGACAATACCCAAGCGATTGCCTTTAATGACGCGGATGGAGAAATCTTTGACCAATTCACGACCGCCATAGGCTTTATAGATGTGCTTTGCCTCAATCACCAAGCGTGAACGCAGCTCGCCGGAATCTATCTCCAGATTAACCGAACCGACTTGTTTGATTTGCTCGCGCCGTTCCTGACGCAGCTGCTGCAAACGCCGCAATCTTCCTTGATTGCGCTTGCGGCGGGCGGTAACGCCTTTATGCAGCCATTCGGTTTCTTCCTCAATTTTTTTATTTAAATATTTTTGGGCAATAATTTCTTGCTCCAAAATTTGCTCCTGCCATTCGTCAAAATGCGCAAAACCTTTATTGCTGTAATGCAAAATGCCGCGATCCAGCCATAAACTCCGACGAGACACATGATTTAAAAACATTCGGTCATGACTGATAACCACCACCGCCCCTTTGAATTTTTCAATTATTTCTTCCAGCTTTTCAATCGTGGCAATGTCTAAATGGTTGGTCGGCTCATCTAACAGCAAAATATCCGGCTCACCAATAAGCGCCCTTGCCAAAGCGGCTTTTTTCAACTCGCCGCCGGAAGCTGCTGTCGGCGCCTGTTTATCCAAAATCCCCAACCGTTCAATTAAGATATCCGCTTTATATTCCTGCTCGCCGTCGTTTTTTTCCAAGCCGTTCAAAATATACTGACGCAAGGTATCATAACCGGTGAAATCCGGTTCTTGCGGCATGTACGAAATTTTGGTACCGGGTTGGATAAAAATTTCTGCCGAATCCGCTTCCAGTAATCCGCTGATAACTTTTAACAAAGTGGATTTTCCCGAGCCGTTGCGTCCGACCAAACAGATTTTATCGCCGCGACTGATATTTAAATCAACACCCGTAAACAAGGGCGTCAATCCAAAACTCAAGCGAACATTTTTCATTGTATAAATCGGCGTTTCGACCGGCATATTCTTATCCTTTCCTTTTTCCTTTGCCTAACATACAATTTTTTTATTTTTTTACAACAATATTTGCCTTGAAAGTGCATTTTTTTTAGCTTAGTATGTCTTGAAAGTTATGTATGAGGGATTTTTAGAATGTATAAATTTATTATATCAGTATGTTCGGGAATGTTATTGGCACAAACCTCTTTTGCCCAAAGTTTTGATTTGGCGTCTGAAATCGGCTCCGATGCGCCTGCAGAAGAAATTGAAGTGCAAAAAAATGAAAAAGCAGTTGCTGATGACCGGGGGATTTTTTCATTCTTAAATTTCTCATTTATAAAAAAACCGGCGAAAGAAGAAATTGAAATTAAAGAAGGTACACAACAGCCTGCCGAAACAAAAGTTAACGAAACGCCTTTACAAAAACTCTTACGGCTTGCCGATGAAGGCAACGCCAACGCCCAACTTTCTTTGGGTTATATGTATTTATACGGCACAGATGGTGTGAATGTTGACCATGCCCAAGCATTTAAATATTATGAAATGGCTGCCGCACAGGACAATAAAATTGCCTTAAACAACTTGGGAAGCCTTTATTTTAATGGTATCGGCACACAAACGAACTATCTTAAAGCCGCTCAACTGTTTGCCCGCGCCGCAGAACTCGGGAGCGATGATGCCGCGGTTAATTTGGCTTTTATTTATTTAAGCGGTTCTAATCAAAATAAAAATCTTGATGATGCCGTAAAACTATTGCAACAGGCGGCAGATGCCGGCAACAATACGGCAAAATTTATGCTTGGCTATGCTTACTACCGTGGGTTTCGTGTTCCGCAAGATTATTATAAAGCGGTTAGCTTAATCAGAGATGCCGCTGCCGTTAATTTTGACGAAGCCCAATATATGTTAGCCTTGATGTATATTAACGGTCAAGGAATTGCTCAAAACTACGGAAATGCCATTAAGTACTTACGCGCAGCCGTGTCTCAAGGCAATGTCGATGCCATTACGACGCTTGCCGACATTCTTACACAAGGAACCATGTATCCCCGTAATTTAATTCAGGCACATATTCTTTATAATATTGCTTCGGTGTATGGTGCTCAAGGCGCCGCCGAGCAAAGAGACGCTCTTGCAGGAAAATTAAAAATTGAAGAATTATTGCCTGCACAAGCTCAGGCCGAAGCTTTTAAAGCAAAACCTTCCGAGCTGACAGCTTATATCCGACAAACGTTTGGAAACAATATACGGCGTTATATTGATGAAAATTTAAAACAAAAGAACTAAATTAATATGCGTTGGAAACTGGTGGGGATTATACGTGAAATTCAAAAAAAATAAATCCAAAGTAATAAAAAATTCCGGCATGGCTTATAAAACAAAACGCCTGATTAAAAGAGCCATTTCGTGGGCCGGTTTGTTTTTCTTTGCTTTGGCAGCATTAATGATTTATAAGCAACTCGCAAAATATGACTGGAGTGATTTGCAGGCAGCTATTTTAAGCATTCCGCACAAAAATCTGGCTTATGCCTGCATCGCCTCATTTTTTGGTTATATTGCCCTCTCCTCATATGACTTTTTGGCGTTAAAATACATTAAACACAAATTGCCTTTCTGGCGGTGGATGTTTGCCGGTTTTATCGGATTTTCGGTTAGTAACAATGCCGGTCATGCCATTGTTTCCGGCGGTGCTATTCGTTATCGGTTGTATACAAGATGGCGTCTGCATGCCAATGAAATCGTAAGAATTATTACTTTTTCGGGATTTACTTATTTGATCGCCTGTTTCTTTTTGATTATCATCGGTTATATTATTACGCCAAATCACGCTTTCGGTGAGGGATCTTTGTCTCATTTAACAACGGCTATTATTGCTTTTGTATCATTCATCGGCTTGGGAATTTATCTTAGCGCCAGTTTGTTTTACAAAAAGAAAATCGACATCAAAGGCATTGCTTTCAATATGCCGTCATTTAAAATGGCTTGGGCGCAAATTATTATCGGCAGCATTGATATTTTGATGGCGTCGCTTGTGCTTTATTGTACACTTATTTACTTTATTGACATTCCGTTTGATGTGTTTATCGGCGCTTTTATTATTGCCCAAATCTTAGGCGTGTACAGCCAGGTTCCCGGCGGCTTAGGGGTGTTTGAACTCGTGTTCTCAAATATTATTCCGGGGGCGGAAAATCAAGCCATGCTTTTTGGCGCACTGATTACATACCGTATTATTTATTATCTGTTGCCGCTTATTGTATCCGGCATTGTGTTGTTTACTTATGAATGGTATTTGGGCTATCGGCAAAAGGAAATTAAACAACAACGACGGTTGGAGCGTATTAAAGAATATTTAGCTAAAAAAACCAAAAATATTTCACAAAAAGCACATAACATAAAAGAAAAAGCGCAAGATGCCTTGCGGCACAATTCATAACATTTTACATTGCTCCTGCAAAATCTAAAAGGCAGACATTAATGTCTGCCTTTTTAATGATTGTTCTTGATATGTCTTATTTTTTGCGCGTTTTTTTAACCGCCGCAAGTTCTGAAGTGCAATGCGGACAACGCGTTGCCGCCAATGGAATTTCCGTGCAACAAAACGGGCAAGTTTTGGTTGCCGGCGCAGCGGCTGCCTCAGCTTTCTTTTCTTTGGCTAACATTTTTTCTTGTAAAGTGTTTATTGCTTTAATCAAAATAAACACGGCAAAAGCAACAATCACAAAACTTATCAGCGCGTTTAAAAACATGCCGACATTCATGGTTACCGCGCCGGCTTCCTGCGCCGCTTCCAACGAAACATACGGCCCGGGAACGGCGCCGTCGTGCAAGACAAAATATAAATTGGCAAAATCAACTTTTCCCATCAACAGGCCTATCGGCGGCATAATGATGTCTTTGACCAGCGAATCGACAATTTTACCGAAAGCGGCACCGATAATGATACCGACGGCCATGTCTATCACATTGCCACGCATGGCAAATTTTTTGAATTCATTAATAAAGTTTTTCATAGATGTTTCGCCTTAATCATCTTCTGTGGTACTTGGCTTTTGCAAATCTTGCGCTACTTTCGGATCACGCAACAGTTTTTCAATTTTATCAACTTCAACAAATGTGTCATCTGCCCTGAAGGTTAATTCCGGCGTGTAACGCAGTTGCAATTTGGCGGCAATCTGTTTTTTGAAAACCCAGGCATCTTCATTGAGTTTTTCCAGAATCTGCCCAAGGTTTTTGCCGTTTAAGGTCATGACATAAGCCGTGGCATATTTCAAATCCGGTGAAACACGCACTTCGGTTACCGTGATAAAAGCGTTTAACAGCTCAGCGCTATGCACTTCGCCACGTTCCAACGCCGAAGTCAGAACTTTTTTAATCTCCTGTCCGACACGCAGCTGACGCTGTGATACTTCCTTTTGTGCCATTATTTTGTTTCCTTTTTGTTATTATGACAAGACGTCGGCGGTTTAGGCCAATTTTGCCGCAATGGTTTCAAGCTCATAACATTCAATAAAGTCGCCAACCTGAATGTCATTATAATTTTCAAAACTCATGCCGCATTCATAACCTTCACGCACTTCTTTAACATCTTCCTTGAAACGTTTGAGCTGTGCCAGATTGCCATCGTGAATCACCACATTGTCGCGCAGCAGGCGGACTTTGGCGCCGCGTTTGACAATGCCTTCGGTCACCATACAGCCGCCGACTTTACCAACGCCGGTGATGTTAAAGACATTACGGATTTCGGCATAGCCCAAAAGTTTTTCTCTGATTTCGGGTGAAAGCAAGCCTTCCAAACCTTTTTTAACATCATCTGCCACATCATAAATGATGGAATAATAACGGATATCAACCCCGTCGCGGCGCGCCATATCGCGTGCCTGCGGAATTGCTCGGACGTTAAAACCGATGATGAAAGCGTTGGAAGCTTTGGCAAGCGAAATATCGGATTCCGAAATCGGACCGACCGCCGAATGCAGCACATGTACCGACACTTCGTCGGTAGAAAGTTTTTTAATTGTACCTTCAATCGCCTCAATCGAGCCTTGAACATCGGCCTTGATAATGACGGAAAGATATTTTGACTCGCCTGATTTGATTTTATCCAACATTTGTTCCATCGCCGACTTGGCGCTTTTGACCAATTTAGCCTCGCGTTCTTTGCGAATCCGGTAATTGGTCACCTCTTTGGCTTGGGTTTCATCTTTGACGACAATAAAGTTGTCACCGGCAGACGGGGTGCCCTGCAAGCCCAAAACCTCAACCGGTGTTGCCGGTTCGGCTTCGTGCACTTTTTTGCCCAATTCGTTAAACATGGCGCGGACATGCCCCCATTCTTTACCGGCAATAAACACATCGCCAATGCGCAATGTTCCGTTTTGCACCAAAACGGTTGCCACACTACCGCGGCCTTTTTCCATTTTGGCTTCAATTACCGTGCCTTCCGCTTTGCGGTTCGGGTTGGCTTTTAAGTCTAAAATTTCGGCTTGCAGCAAAATTGCTTCCACCAATTTATCAATGTTAATGCGTTTTTTGGCAGATACTTCAGCGCATAAGCACTCACCACCCATTTCTTCTACGGCAATGCCGTGTTGCAGAAGTTCGGTTTTAACCCGCATCGGATCAGCTCCGGGCAAGTCAATTTTATTGATTGCCACCACAATCGGCACCTCGGCGGCTTGAGCATGGCGAATCGCCTCCACCGTTTGCGGCATGATGCCGTCGTTGGCAGCCACCACTAATACCACAATATCGGTTACCTTGGCACCGCGGGCGCGCATTTCTGAAAAAGCCTCATGTCCCGGAGTATCAATAAATGTGATTTTCTGACCGCCGGCAACTTCAATCTGATACGCACCGATGTGTTGGGTAATGCCGCCGGCTTCTTTGGCTGCCACGTTGGTTTCGCGCAAGGCGTCCAAAAGCGAGGTCTTGCCGTGGTCAACGTGTCCCATCACCGTCACAACCGGTGGACGCGGCAACAAATCTTCCGCATTGTCTGCCGGACCGGTCAATCCTTCCTCAACATCGCTATCAGCCACGCGTTTGCATTTATGTCCCATTTCTTCAACCACAATTTGCGCCGTATCGGCATCAATCGGTTGATTGATGGTTGCCATCACACCCAATGACATCAATTTCTTAATGACTTCCGCGCTTTTTTCTGCCATACGATTGGCCAACTCTTGCACAGTAATCACCTCGGGAACGACAACTTCTTTGATGATCTTTTCAGCCGGTGCCACAGGTTGGGCGGCCGGCTTGGGCTGTTTTTTCTTAAAGCGGCGGCGCGGTGCGCCAAAGCCGTAATCATCATCGTCATCGCCGTTCATAAAACTGTTGACGTTAATTTTGTTATTACGGCGCGGCGATTCAAAACTGCGTTTTTGGATTTTTTTGCGTTCCTGCTCAAAAGTTTCTTCTTTGCTTAAATGATGGGCGCCAGATGATGACTTTTTATCTTTGCGGTAATCCTCTTCGTCTTCATCATCAAAATCTTTTGATTTGCGACCTTTGGAATAATATTTTTCTTCAGCTTCAGCAGATTTTTCAGCTTTAGACTGATTTTGTGCCTTTTTCTCTTCTTCCTGGCGGGCTTTTTCTTCCTCCTGACGGCGGCG
The DNA here is from genome assembly GCA_944393235.1 of uncultured Alphaproteobacteria bacterium. Lineage (GTDB taxonomy): Bacteria > Pseudomonadota > Alphaproteobacteria > RF32 > CAG-239 > CAAFZY01. The sequence continues at coordinate 27,628 of CALXZJ010000011.1, forward strand.
CTCTTGCTCTTCTTTAGCTTTTTCTTCCGCCGCCAAACGCGCTGCTTGTTCATCGCGTTGTTTTTGGCGCAAAACTTCCTTTGCCTCTTCTTCCTGACGACGTTTGGCTTCATGTTCCTTTGCTTCGGCAATCAAACGCAGCTTTTGCGCCGTTGCCTCGTCAATTTCAACTTTTGCTGCCGGTGTCGACGTCGTTGAAGGAACAACCCGTTTTTTGCGGACTTCAACCTGAACCATTTTTCTTCCGTCAGAAGATGATGATTTCCCGACATTTTTTAATGTCAAAGTTGATTTTCCGGATAATGTCAATTTACCTTTTGCACTCTCGTCAGCCATATATTTTGTTCTCCATCATTTTACGCATCTAAAAAAGTTTGATATCTTTTCAGATTTGTATAAACCATTCCGGCTATGTTGCTTTTTAGAACAGCAATATAAACCGTATTTACTTTATCTAAAGCATTGTCCAATTCATCAGTGGTGTATATTTTTAAGATTTCCAAACCCTTTGACAATGCCTGCATTTTTTCGTCCCCGTCTTGACCGGCATCCGCCGCTTCAATCACGAAAGCAACTTTATTTTTTAATATGTTATCTTTTACTTTTTCAAAACCGGCAACGGCAGCCCCTGCTTTCCGCGCCAAATTTATTGTTTCCAGCCCTTTCTTATGCAACAGATTTTCCACCATTTCTAAAAAATTTTCTTCAATTTTCAAATGGCAATGAATTGATTTTATAAACAAGTTTTTATCCAACGCGGTTTTTAGCATTTTACGCGAGTTGGTCACATACAGCCCTCGGCCCGGAAGTTTTTTATTAAAATCCGGAACCAAGCGGCTGTCTTCGGTCTTGACAAAGCGAAGAAGTTCATCGGCGGGTTTGACCTTTCCGCTTACAATACATCTTCTCTCTGTTTCTTTTTCCATTGTTTTCCCCTATATCAGAAAACCTTATTTTTCATCAGCAAACCAGTGCTCACGGGCTGCCATAATGATACGGTTGGCTTCTACCTCTGTCAAGGTATCTTCACCCAAAATTTCAATCAATTCATCAGCGGCAAGATCTGCCAGATCATCTAGCGTCTTAACATTGTTTTCAGCCAGTTTGATAATCATATCCTGATCCAAGCCCTCAATGGTTTTGAGTTGTTCGTCAATGCCTAAATCTTTACTCTTTTTGGCAAAGTCTTTATTGCGCTTTTCCACAAACTCTTTGGCGCGGCGCTGTAATTCGGTTGCAACATCCTCATCAAAGCCTTCAATTTCGGAGAGCTCTTTTAAGTCGACAAAAGCAACTTCATCAATCGTGGAAAAGCCTTCGGCAATTAAAAGATGAGCAATCATCTCATCAACATCCAAGGCTTCCATAAAGCGCTGTGAACGAACCTTGTTTTCATTGGCGCGGCGTTCCTGCTCCTGCTCTTCGGTCAAAACGTCAATATCGGCGCCCAAAAGTTGGGAAGCCAGTTTGACATTCTGGCCGCGGCGACCGATGGCAATGGAAAATTGTTCTTGCGGAACAACCGCTTCCATGCGGCCGTTTTCTTCATCAATCACCACTTTGGTCACTTCAGCCGGTGCTAATGCCGCCACCAGATATTGCGCCTTGTCTTCCGAATACGGCACAATATCAATTTTTTCGCCCTGGAGTTCGGTCACCACCGCTTGCACGCGAATACCGCGTAAACCAACGCAGGCGCCAACCGGATCTATCGTCATGTCGTTGGCTTTGACCGCAATTTTAGCTTTGGAGCCCGGATCACGCGCCACACCCATGATTTGGACAATGCCGTCATAAATTTCCGGGACTTCGGAAGTAAACAATTTAGCCATAAATTCAGGGCAAGTACGTGATAAGAAAATCTGCGGACCGCGGTTTTCGCGACGGACGTCTAACACATATGCACGGACGCGGTCGCCGTTTTTGAATTTTTCTCTCGGAATAATTTCATCACGGCGTAAAATGGCTTCGGTTTTGCCGATATCTAAAACAACATTACCAAACTCAATCCGTTTGACCGTGCCGTTGACAATCGTGCCGATTTTTTCTTTGTATTCTTCATATTGGCGGTTGCGCTCGGCATCGCGAACTTTTTGCACAATAACCTGCTTGGCGGTTTGCGCAGCAATACGCCCAAAATCAATCGGCGGCAGAGGGTCAATAATGAACTCGCCGATTTTAATGTCTTTGTTATAAGCTTTGGCATCACGTAAACGAATTTGTGCCGCCTCGTTTTCCACTTCGGCATCATCTGCCACTACTTCGCGATAACGCGCCAAAGAAATCGCGCCGGTTTTACGGTCAATTTTAGCGCGGATGTCATGTTCAAAACCATAACGCGAACGTCCGGCTTTTTGAATGGCAACTTCCATCGCGGTAAAAACATCTTCTTTATCAATGTTTTTTTCACGGGCGACCGTATCGGCGACTAAAACGATTTCCGGTCTGGGCATATTTTCTGTGTTTTCCATTGTGTTCCTCTTAAATCTTAAAGTTAAAGATTAATATTTTCCTGCTCTGCCTCATACTTTGCCCAAAGCTCGTCGGTGATGACGATTTTGGCTTTGGCAATATTATCAAAGGCAATAACATATTCTTTATCGTCCATATTCATATGAACATTGTTTTTTTCATCAATATCCGTAATGATACCTTTAATGCGTTTGCGGCCTTCAACTTCAGCCTCGGTTTCAACTTTTGCCGTATAACCGGCAAAACGCTTAAAATGTTCCGGTTTGGTCAGCGGGCGGTCAAGGCCGGGTGAGCTGACTTCTAACGAATATTTATCTTTAATCGGGTCTTTTTCATCCAAAACCGCCGACAATGCGCGGCTAACCTTGGCACAATCATCCACATTAATTTCGCGGCTGCCGTCTGCTATGTCTATCATGACCTGCAAGGTCGGGTTAACCTGCCCGATGGTCAGAATCCGGATGGTTTCATACCCAAGCTTTGCGATAACCGGTTCCAACATATCTTGTAATGGGTGTTTTTTCATTTTCTTCACTTTTCTTAAAAAAATGAAGCGGGGCTTTTGACCCCACTTCCAAAAATATTTATGAAAGATGTCAATACGTTTACCACAAAAAAACAATAAATCAAGTGTTTTTTTATGATATATACAATTCTAGAAACATATTTTGACAATATTAATTTAAGGCGTCTGTCGTACTTTCCTTCTCTGTCACACCACCGACGCGCGATTCCCCTCTTTGTCACGCCCTGAGAGTGCTTTAGCACTCGAGGTTAGGCGTCTGTTGCATGTATGGGAAGAGATGCCTTATCCTCGGTGTTTTCAACACCTCGGAGGCATGACAGAAAAAAAAGGAAGAGATGCCTGAACTGCCGCGCATTGCTCGGCAATGGTATGACAGTAAATAATAAGTAGAAACTTATCCCCACCGGACTCTTTAAAATTGCAAAAAAAAAAAACGGTTTAGAATACCGCGTAAATACATTTATTTTGCAGTTTTGGGGAGAAAATTATGCGTGAAAACGGTAGAAGTATGGTGGAGATGTTGGGCGTTTTAGCCATTATCGGGGTTTTATCGGTCGGGGCGATTGCCGGGTACTCCAAAGCAATGATGAAGTATAAACTCAACAAACAGGCCGAACAGCTTTCACAACTTCTTAATGTTATGTATATTTATAAAGAGCAATGGCGGTTTACACAATGGGTTAATTTGCTGCCTTACTATATTAAAATGAAAGAAATTCCCGATGGTATGAAAACCGACGGCAGGGTCTTGTATGATAGTTTTAATAATGAAATTTTATTAAGCAACAACGGTGCTCCTGGTTTTGGACTTGTACATATTGTTATTTCAATTAAAAACAACGACTATGCCATTTGTCAAAACATCATGAATGCGGTTAAAGAACACCACGCTCAACTTCATCGTGTTTTTACCGGGGTGGTCACCGAAGATGATGACATTGTTTATGACAATCAACTTTATGGTGATGCTTCCTGCAACAATAATAATTGTATCAGAAACATCTCGCAAGAGGCAATTTATAACATGTGCCAAGCTTGTGTCGATACAAAAAAATGTACCTTTGATATTGAATGGCGGATTTACTAAATGTTTTACATGGAAAAATTATCGCCCAAATAGACTTTGCGGACTTCTTTGCTGGCAACAATTTCTTTAGGGGTTCCTTCCATTAAAACCGATCCACCGTGCAAAATATAAGCGCGGTCGATAATATCCAGCGTTTCACGGACATTGTGGTCGGTAATCAGCACGCCCAAACCGCGGTTTTTAAGCTGCGACACCAGAGAACGAATCTCGCCCACCGCAATCGGGTCAATACCGGCTAACGGTTCATCAAGCAAAATAAAATCCGGATTGCTGGCCAGCGCACGGGCAATTTCCAAACGACGCCGCTCGCCGCCGGACAAGGCAATCGCCGGGGATTTTCGTAGATGGGCTATGGAAAATTCGTTCAACAACTCTTCCAACGTGTTTTCACGTTTGCTTTCATCTTCTTCCACAATCTCTAAAATCGCCTTGATGTTATCTTCAACGCTTAAACTTCTGAAAATGGACGCCTCCTGCGGCAAATAACCAATCCCCATACGGGCGCGTCGGTACATCGGCATATTGGTAATATCTTCACCATTAATATGCACATCGCCGTAATCGGGTGTTATCAGTCCGGTCACACAATAAAAACAAGTGGTTTTACCGGCGCCATTGGGGCCAAGCAAGCCGACCGCTTCACCGCGGCGGACATGTAAAGATACGTTTTTTAATACCGCACGGTTTTTATATTTTTTACCGATGTTAAAAATCTCTAAAATTGACTCTTGATTATTTTTTATCATGTTTTTCACCTTTGACCGTTGCACCGGTAATGACGCCTGAAACCCGGTTTTTATTCGTTTTATCTGCTAACACACGGCTTACCGACGTGGTTAAATTGGTAACCGCTTTGTCGCCCTTAATAACGTTACCGTCTTGTACAATCACAACATTATGGCGCAGCTCAACCTCATCTCTTTCCGGCAGATACAAACCATAATCGCCATTAGCCGTACCATCAGGCGTTTCGACCTTTACATTATCAAAAGCTTCAATTTTTTCAAGCTTTTGTTTGCTGTCTGAACTTAAAAAAGCATACATTTTATCTGCGTACAAGGTATTGGAACGCGTGTTTTGTTTGTCTTTAACCTTGACATGGCCGTATGCCTCTATTTTTTCAATAGCATTCTTCTGCCCAGGATGCATAAAAGCAATCATCTTATCGGCATATATGGTGTTGGCATCATCTATAACACGAACATGACCATATGCTTCGATTTTCTCAATTTCTTTTTGTGATCCGGGGGCAAAAAACGTTTTCATCAAATCGGCATACATAATATGTTGCGGATTAACGGCTTTGACGTTTTTTTCAGCTTCCAGACGGTTTTCCGACCGATAGTAGCGAATCTCTTTATCCGCCCAGAGTGTATTTTCTTCATTTACCACTTTTGATTCCCCGATCAAGACAAGCAATTCTTTTTCTTGGTAATATTTAAAACCTTCCGCCCATAGTTTCCCCCAATCGCCATAAGCGTAAACTTTTTGATCGCCGTTGCCGTAGTTGGTCTTAAAATCATACCGGGCATATTCGGTTTCTGCCGTTGTCCCTTCATCGTAAACCGCAACAACATTTTGTTTTAACTCTATAATTTGTGCGGCTTGATTGTAGTAACCAATATCGGAATCGACATTAACAAATTTGTTTTCTCCGGCGGGAATAATCCCTTGCGGATTAATGATTTTTAGTAATTTTGAACCGGCTTTCGTTTCATCAACCAAATCGGCAAAAAAGGTGCTGATTTTGTTGTCTTTATCAGTGATGGAAAACTCTGTCTTTTCCATGTGCAGCTTTTCAAGCTCGCCCTTTTTAGGAAGAGTCACATCTAAGCTTTCAACCACACTATTGTCTTTTAATGAAGGAAAAAGCAACAGCAGCGCAATTAACACCGCTGCTGTTGACGGCATAAGCAACTTGGCCCAGCGTAATGCCTGAGCCCGCCGACTCAGCTTTGAAACTTTTTTGTTTTCAAAAGCTGCTTGTCCATTAAAAAAAGCATCAATTTTGCGGTAATCTACCAAATTTAAGCAACTCCTGCCCGCAAACAATCATGAATATGAATGAGCCCGACCGGTTTTTTGCCTTCCACAACAAACAAGTTGGTAATGCCTCGTCCGGTTATATTAATGAGTACTAAAGCTACAATTGCCAAAACATCCGGCTGTATGGTTTTAGGATTTTTGGTCATAACTTCAGAAATTTTTTCAGACATCAAACTTGGTGATAACCAACGGCGCAAGTCGCCGTCTGTGACAATCCCGGTTAATTCTCCGGCTTGGTTGACAACACCAACACATCCCAACATTTTAGAAGTCATGACCAGTAAGGCTTCTTGCATTTTGGTGTCTTCATTAACCACCGGCATTTCATCGCCACTATGCATCAAATCCGAGACTTTACGCAAAATCGCCCCTAGTTTTCCGCCCGGATGACGCTGTTTATAATCGGTTTCTGAAAAACCTTTGCGCTCCATTAAATCAATTGCTAAAATATCACCCATTACAATTGTTGCCGTGGTCGATGAGGTCGGCGCCAAACCTAAAGGACAAGCTTCGCCATCATCGGGGAGCACTAAAAGTAAATCACTGTTTTTGCCTAAAGAGCTTTGTGGATTTTTGGTCATGGCTATCAATGGTATACCAAAACGTTTGCAGTATAATAAAATATCTGAAAGTTCTTTGGTTTCGCCGCTGTTTGAAATGGCAATCACGACATCATCTTGCGATAACATGCCTAAATCGCCATGGCTGGCTTCACTCGGATGCACAAAAAACGACGGCGTGCCGGTTGATGCCAAAGTTGCCGAAATTTTGCGCCCGACATGACCTGATTTACCCATACCGGTTACAATAACGCGCCCTTTGCAATTTTGCATTAAATCCAAGGCTTTGCTCAAATTTTCATCTAATGAATTTTCCATTATACGCAAAGCTTCTATTTCTTTATCAATAGCTCGTTTGGCATTGATAATATCTTTGTTTTCAGACATCAATATTCTCCTTGGTTTTTTTTTTAATTATAAGCTAACCTATAATGTTATTCGGATTTTCGCAAGATTTTTTTATCTGTTGTCAACCTGCATCCGTGCTATTTTTCCGTCCAACGCCCGTTTGCATCCTGCTGCCAATAATGCAGCTCACCGCCGAGAGTTTTAAATTTGCGCCATAATGTCCGCGCATTCTCAACCGCTTCGGTATTATTGCCATCAAAAATATTAAAAATACGTTCAAAATTTTCTATTGTTTCAGGGGGCTGCGCACCATCTGTTAAAAAAAGCAGCTGCGCATCGTTTAAATTATCATCATCGGTGGATAACCATATCGGCTGCATTTCAGCATTGCCGTCTTTTTTGCTGCCGTGCGGTAAAAAACTTTCGTCATTATACGTCCAGAGCAATGCATTTAAAAACTCAACGCGGAGCTCATTGCCGATTTTTACCTTAATTTTTTTGCCGGATGCATAAGCTTTTTCCAAAAGTTTGGGCAAAACCTCCTCTAAATTTTGTTTTTGCAAATGGTAAAAATCTATCCGGCTCATTTTGCGCCCTTATTCCTTAACATTAATCGAAATTTCCACAAAATAAGCATCATCGGAAGAACTCATTAAATCAAGCCGCAAAGGCTCGCCGCTTAAAGCGCCTTCTTCAATCTGACGGGTAAGTTCTTCGGTTAAGTATATCGACATGCCGTTAACTTTTTGCAAAACGTCGCCGGCTTTAACGCCTTTTAGGGCGGCTTCGCTTTGTGCATCCACAGCGACAACTTTCAAACCGTCTAAAGTTAAGCCCAAAGAAGCATAATATTGACCTCCAGGCAATTGTTGTTCTTTTGCGGCGTTGGGTTGTGTTTCTTCTTCAGGCATTGACATCGTTTCTACACTGATATCATGCTCAACGCCATTGCGCCAGATAACGAGGTTTACCGCTTTATCTGCCGGAAGCTTTGATATATACAAGGCAAAATCTTTGACCGAATCTGCTTTGTTGCCATCATAGGATAAAATGACATCGCCGGCTTGGAGTTTGTTTTCGGCAGCTAATGTTTTGTCTTTTACGGCACTGATGCTTAGACCTTTTCGTTCTGCCGTTAAATCTGCCGGCTTAATTTCTAAACCCAGCCAACGGCGCTCAACTTTGCCATCGGTTTTGAGCTTGTCAATTACCCATTTTGCCTGTTCAACCGGCAGCGCAAACCCGACCCCGCTGCTGTTGCCGTTTTGCGAAAAGATAACCGTATTGATGCCGACTAATTTTCCTTCCGTATCAAACATCGGACCGCCGGAATTGCCCTGATTGATGGACGCATCGGTTTGTAAATAATCATCATACGGACCATCGGCAATGTCTCGCGATTTGGCAGAAATAATCCCCGCCGTTACGCTGCTGCCCAATCCAAACGGATTGCCGATTGCCAAAATCCAATCCCCGACACGAATTTTATCGGAATTGCCAAACGCAACCGGCTGCAATTTTTTATCAGTCTCAATTTTGATAACGGCAATATCTGTTTTATCATCCGTTCCGACCAATTCAGCCTCATACACGCTTCCGTCAACGGTGATAACCGAAATTTTATCAGCCTTGTCAATAACGTGTTTATTGGTGGCAATGTAACCATCTTCGCTGACAATAAAGCCGGAGCCTAAAGCAACTCTTCCGTCCGAAGATGAAAAAAGCAAATCATTCATCACATCAGGCGAATCTGTTTCTTCCTGTAATTCGGTTGAAATGTTAACAACCGACGGTATTAAGCGTTCCACAAGAGGCGCAAACGAAACTTGTGCCTTTGCCGGGAAAACGATACTTAAAGCCACAAATCCGACGGCAGAAATTTTCTTTAATACAGACATTAACCTTTGGTCCCGTTAAAATATTTGAAAAACTCCGACTCGGGCGAAAGAATAAACGAATTGTTGTCTTTGCCCAATGATTTGCGGTACGCCTCCAAAGAACGATAAAATGCGTAAAACTGCGGATCGGTACCTGCCGCTTTGTTCCAGATTTCGGTTGCTTCTTTATCGCCTTGTCCGCGGATAATTTGGGCTTGCTTTTCCGCTTCGGCGACAATAATCGTGCTTTCTTTATCGGCCGTGGAGCGAATCTGCTGGGCGGCTTGGCGTCCTTCGGCACGCGCCTCACGAGCATCGCGTTCACGCTCGGCTTTCATGCGGTCGTTAATGGCTTGCAAAACTTCTACCGGCAGGTCGGCACGGCGAATCCGCACTTCGGCAACATTTACCCCGATTTGCGCCGCATCGTCTTTAACAAGCGAACTCATCTCCGCCATGATTTCGGAACGTTTTTCAGATAACAACTCCGGCAAAGTCACACGACCCAAAACATTGCGCACCGATGAATTGACAATTTCTTCCAAACGGCTGCGGGCAATGGTTTCCGTGCGCACGGTTTGATAAAACTTCAACGGATCAACGATTTGGTAGCGGGTAAAACTATCAACGTCCAAGCGTTTTTTATCATTTAACACAATTTCTTGTCCGGGGGGATCCAAATTCAGCAAACGCTTGTCGTAAAAGACAACATTTTGAATGAATGGGACTTTTACCTTCAACCCCGGTTCTTTGATTTCGCGCACGGGTTCGCCAAACTGTAAAACAATCGCCTGCTCGGTTTGGTCAACAATATATACGGCATTTGCCAAAACCAATAATGCCGCGGCACAAGCCACTAAAACAGGATATTTAAAATTATTCTTCATTTATTTTCTCCTTTACTTTGTGACCGGCAATACCGGCAAAACGTTTGCGCCTTTAGCCGACGGGTCTATCACCACGGTTTCGGACTTAGAAAGAATATCTTCCAAAGCTTCCAGATACATACGTTTGGAAGTTACGGTTTTGCCTTGTTTGTAGGCATTATAAATTGAGCTAAAACGTTCGGCATCACCGCGGGCTTTGTTGATAACCGCTTCTTTATATGCCTCGGCTTCCTGCAGGCGTTTGACTGCCTCGCCTTTGGCCTTGGGAATCACCTCATTGCGATAAGCTTCCGCCTCGTTTTTAAACCTTTCCATATCGGCTTTGGCACGCTGCACTTCATTAAAGGCATCAACAACCTGCTTGGGCGGATCGGCTTTTTGCAATTTGACACGGACGATGACAACACCGGCACCGAAATCATCCAAAACTTTTTGCAATTCGGTTTTGGTTTGATCTTCGACCAAACCACGGTCGCCGGTGATAATCGGCTGCATCTCCGACTGACCGACAATCTCACGCAAAACAGACTGCGCCGCCACCCGAACCGTTACATCGGGGCTGCGGACATTAAACAGGTAATCTTTGGCGTCTTTAATACGCCAGACAACCGTCAAGTTAATGTCTACGATGTTTTCATCGCCGGTTAACATATGGCTTTCGGTAAACGAGTTGAGCGCCACGCTCGACTGGTTGTTGTTATAGTATTGCGCCGGCGCGTTTGAAGTTTCGGTTACGCCCAGATTGATACTGCGTTCTTTGGTGACATTGACTTTAATCACCTTTTCAATCGGATAGGGCAAATGGTAATGCAAGCCGGCGTCCGTGGTGTTAACATATTTGCCGAAACGCAAAACCACGCCCTGGTCGCTCGGCTGAATCTGGTAAAAGCCGGAAGCCAGCCAAAGCAAGAGCAAGATGCCCAAAATCAGCTTAACCGGAAATTTAAAATCGTCTTTTATGCCGGAGAGTTTTGCAATGCGTATCGGCTCGGGTTTTATATTTCTGCGTACTGCCTCACCGCCGGCATCCGGCGTTTCGGGCGGAAGATCCGTTTCCCACGGGTTGTTTTTTTGTGCCATAATCTTGTCCTTAAAAAAATTAAACAAAAACATTTACATCTTGGGATAAAATAATATAAATGTATCTGAAAAACAATTATACAAACAAGAATATCCACACCGGAAGGTTTTGAACATGACAGAAGAAGAAATCGTTAAAAAATATTTTGCGCCCGAACACATTGACAGTATTAAAAATTTCAACGGCAGGCTGATTGTCACCTTAAAAGACATTCCCGAACAAGCGGCGGCGGCCGAACAGTTAAAAGCGGAACTTTCCGTTTTGGACGGCATAAAAAAAGTTTCAATTGTGTTCAGTCAAACTTCGCAAGCTGGCGGCATGGCGCCGGAAATTGAAAAATGGCGCATCAACGGTGTGAAAAAAATTATCGGTGTGGCATCGGGCAAAGGCGGCGTCGGCAAATCTACCACCGCGGTCAATTTAGGCTTGGCACTGGCCAATCTCGGGCAAAGGGTTGCTTTGTTTGACGCTGATATTTACGGACCGTCGCTGCCGACGATGCTCGGGTTTGAAAATACACCGCCCATCTCATATGACGGCAAAATGTTTGAACCGTTCCAAAACTTTGGAATAAAAGCCATGTCTATCGGTTCGCTTATTGACCGCAACACGCCGCTGATTTGGCGCGGCGCCAAAGCCTCAGGCGCCATTGAACAGCTTTTGACCGAAACAAATTGGGGCGAGATTGATGTGATGGTTATTGATATGCCGCCCGGCACCGGCGATATTCAAATCACGCTTTCTCAGCGTATTGATTTTGACGGCATCGTCATTGTTTCTACCCCGCAGGACATCGCTTTAATTGATGCCATTAAAGGGGTCAACATGTTTAAGAAAATCGGGGTCAAGATTTTGGGAATCGTGGAAAATATGAGTTATTACATTTGCGAAAAATGCGGTCACCGGGCAGATATTTTCGGTCATGAGGGTGCCAGACAAACGGCAGAAAAGTTGGGCGAAACGTTTTTGGGCGAAATCCCTTTGCATATCAAAATCCGCGAAAACGCCGACAACGGTACGCCGATTGTGATGGCCGAGCCCGACAGCCCCCACACCAAAGCTTATGAAGAAATTGCTGCAAAAGTTATTAAGGAATTGAAGTAGTTGCATATATTGTTTGTGTCGTCACAACAGATTGTTTTATTGGCAACAACTTATCCCCACCAGACTCTTTAAAATTGCAAAAAAAAAAAACGGTTTAGAATACCGCGTAAATACATTTATTTTG
>CALXZJ010000012.1 GCA_944393235.1 uncultured Alphaproteobacteria bacterium
TTGCAAATTAACAAATCTGCGCCTGTCGGCGAAAAACAACCGGAGCAGCGGTTGTTTTTCTACTCCAGCCCGCCGGGTGCGCCAGATTTTCAAGCCCTACAATAGGGCATTTTTTTGTTTTCGAGACGAGGCTCGTTGTCAACGTATGGGAAAGGATATAAAGATTGTGTTAAGCCTTAATGGCATCTGAGTGACAAATAAGGTGCGGGACAGACAATGTATGAAAGTTAGTGTGAAGATGACGATTGTTGGTTTTCTTTAAAATTATTGAAAATATACACACGTACTTGAAAAGGAAAATTTTTATTGCTGAATTCCGGATTTAGTTTTTTAAATGTTTTCCAGTTTTGGGCGTTATAGTTTCCCAGTTCGTATTTTTCAGGATAAATCCATAAAAGGCTTTGCTTGATTTGTAAATGGCAATGTCCCAAAGTTGCTGCATGAAAATCTGCTGTTTCCATTTTGTGTATTAAATTGATAATTTTTTCTGCTCGAGGGGTATATTCGGTTTGCCCGACTGTTTGTAAAAGCTGGGATAAAATACGGAATTTGATTTCATTATCAAGTGTAAGAAAATCTTTGATTTCACAACAATAGGCGTAATTAAACCAGTTCTTAAAAATTTTTTTAATAATCCGGCTTGTTTCGTTTTCAAGATGGTGGCGAGAATGTTGCAACATTTTCATGGTCTTGACGATTTGTTCGGCGCTTAATCCGGTTCTTTGATAAAAATCCGGCAAGGCGTGACGCATTTTTACCCTTAAATATTCTTCAGCATTGTTGCTTTCATCTTCAATCCATGTGATTTTACGATTTTGTAAATATTGTTTCATGACGGATGGATTGGTTTCCAGCAAAGGCCTTAAAATGTAAATATCCTGAAAAAGAAAAACTTCTTGCATGCCGCACAAACCATATAAGCCGCTGCCACGGTATAAACGCATAAAAAATGTTTCGGCTTGGTCAAACAAATGATGTGCCGTCATAATGTATTTGATGTGCTGTTTTCTGCACCAGTTGCTCATTAATTTGTATCTGGCTATGCGTGCAGCTTCTTCAATCCCTGATGAGAGTTCGGGTTTATCGTCCCAGAGCAGAATATGATGTTCAATGTTGTGTTTTTTTAAAATACTGCCAACATATTCAGCTTCTTGAGAAGAGGTCGGGCGTAATCGGTGGTCAACCGTTAGCGCAATAATGTTATAGCCTTTAGGTGCCAGCTCCTCATGAAGCATTAAAATGAGTCCTAATGAATCACTGCCGCCGGACACGCCGACGGCAATGGTTTTATCATTAATGCCGTTTTTTTCTAAAAATTCTGCGAACATGTTAAAATAAAAATTTTATTGGCAGCCGAGTTTTTTAGCTTCGTTGGCTGCTTTGTTTAAGATAGATTTTCCGGCATTCGGAAATTCTGTCGGCAGGTTTACAAATGCCAGGCAAGCTTCGTCTTTTTTGCCGAGCTGTTCCATGGAAAGTCCTAATTTTAATAAACAATCCGGACCTTTGGTGCCGTTTTTGTATTTGTCATAACCGCGTCCGAAAGCAACAGCCGCTTTGGCAAAATTTTTGTCGTTGTAATAAACCTCACCCAACCAATATTGTGCGTTTCCAGCCAATTTGTCTGAGCCGTGCTTTTCTAAAATTAAATTAAAACTTTGTTCGGCTTCGGCTGATTTTCCGGCTTTGAGAGCTTCTAACCCTTGGGTGTATATTTGCTCAACACTTAAATCCTTTTTTTCAGGCGACAGATTTTTTAATTCGCTCGTTGTAACTGAGTCCCCAACAACGGCTTTGGGTGCACCAGTGGCAACGGCCGTGTCAAATTTTTTGGTTAAGTTGTCGCTGCCGGTCGCTGCCGGTATCGGTTTCCCTTCTAATAATTTAAATCGAATGTCAGTGTCTTTGTTGATATTATCAATCTTTTCAGCCAATAATTTGACTTGATGTTCAATTTCATCAATTTTGCCATTCATGGAGCGAATCATTTCATCATATTCGCCGAGCTTGACTTCTGCTTGACCGGCAGCTTCTTTTATTGTGCCGTCGGTATTTTCGCGGTAAACTTTGCGTTGCAGAATAATCATTTCTTCTTTTAGAGCGTCAATTTGTTCTTGTACGCCAATGAGTTCTTGTGCCGAAACAGAAAAAGCCGTGCCGCAAAATGCCAACACAAAAGCAGACAGTGGTAATAATTTCATTTTTTATCATCCCATAAATTGTCATATATCGTAAAAAATATAAAATAAATATTTTTGATTAACAAGAACAAAATATCAAATTCTTATTTTTTGAACCCCCACGTTCAACGCGAGGGTTCAAAAAAACAAGGCTCTATGTTTGATTTGTAGTCCCTTTGTATATTCTTGTAGATTAGCTAGTACCACTTGCCGTACTACTACCAAATGTATCATCAAAGTAATCATTGCTTTCGGAAGACAAGGTTTCCCCAGTTGCATACTCAACAATAGAACCGGCAGCAGCTAAAACGGCCAGACCAAAAGCCAGACCGGCAAACCAAGGCCATTTTACTTTGCCGAAAATAGCCTGAAAAGCCAGAGCAATTAAACCAAAACCACCAATAACAAAAACAATGATTTTAACTGCTTGGAAAACCTTACCTGCCTTGGTTGTAGCCGTACCCATAACATCAGCATTTGCCATATCAACAAAAGATAGAGCAAACATCAGAGCAAAAGCAAGTATGATAAAAATATTATTTTTTAAAAAGTTCATCGTTCTCTCCTTAAAACTGTAAAAAATTTTATATGTATGGTTCAAACCCATCCGAACGCACGTCACTCAAAACCGTTTTTTTTTGCAATTTTAAAGAGTCTGGTGGGGATAACTTACAACCGGCACTTTATCGTCATGCAACTGCTAAGCGCAGCTTAGCAGTTCAGGTATCTCTTCTCTATATGTGCGACAGACGCCTTACCTCAGTCGCTAACGCTCCTTCAGGGTGTGACAGAAAAGGGAGGTGCAGCAGACGCCTAAACCGTCGCACTACCGCGCGCGCCGATGGCGTGATGGGGAAGAATGAGCTGATAACCTCGACGAAGACAAGGTGTCCCAAAAAAACAAGGTACGATGTCTGATTTCATGGATGCCATAATAAAAAAGAGCCTTCTTATGTAAGAAAGCTCTTTTTCATTGATTATATAAAAATTACATGTTGCTGGTTTTGACAACCGTAACAGCACGACGGTTTTGTGCCCAAGCAGCTTCATTGTTGCCAAGAACAGCCGGTCTTTCTTTACCATAAGAAATTACCGAAATGCGGTCAGCGGCAATGCCTTGGGAAACAAGGTACTGTTTGACAGCATTGGCGCGGCGTTCACCTAAAGCCAAGTTGTATTCGCGAGTACCTCTTTCATCGCAGTAACCTTGAACGATGACATTGACATTTTTGTGTTTTCTGGAGTTCAACCATTCAACCTGAGTGTCCAAAACTTCAGTTGCGTTGTTGGTTAAAGCTGAGCTATCGAAAGCAAAGAAAACTCTGTCTTCAGCATTTGCCATAAAATCACGAGCTTCTTTGTCTTCGCATTCGCTGCCGCCAAACATGCCGCCGTTGGAACCAACGGAAGAGCAACCAGCCAAGAAAGCCATTGCACAGAATAAACTCAAAAGTTTTTTCATTTTATTTTCTCCATATGGGTTAAATCTTCATTCTGCAAAATGCAGAACAGTTTTAATTGCAGAACAACTAATACATCACTTAAATTAAGAAATAAAAATGAATTTTTCAACAATAAAAAACAAAAAAATAATAAATTGTTACTAAAGATTAAGTTTGACTGCTGAAATTTGTCGCCGGATTTAATATAATCTAAAGTTTTATAGTGCATTGAGCGGGTTAATGTACGAATGCGGCTCGAACGTGTTGGCGTTGAACATCTAAGTCAAAATCAGTCTGAATGTTAAGTTGCGGTGCAATTTGTGAAATGATTTTTCCGCCAACCGGTACGGCATTCCAGCCGGAAGTGACGAATCCCCAGGTCTTTTTATTTCCTTTGGGTTCATCCATAATGACCAGCAGCGCATATTGCGGATTGTCTTTGGGAAAGGCTGAGACAAATGAGGTTATTACTTTTTTGTCGACATAGCGTCCTTCGACGAGTTTGTTGGCTGTTCCGGTTTTGCCGATAACCTGATAGCCGGGGATGTTGGCTTTTTTAGCCGAACCATATATGACGACATCGCGTAAAAGGTCGCGCATGTCTTTTGAGGTGTGTTCTGAGATTACCCGGCGCGCAGGTTGTGTCGCGGTGTTGTCTTTGATGATTGTCGGGTAATGATATATGCCGCCGTTTATCAATGATGAAAATGCAGAAATAAGATGCAACGGCGTAATGGAAATGCCGTAACCGTAAGAAACGGTTGCCATAGTGTCATCGCGCCAATTTTTTTTGCTTGGGAATAACGGGCGTCCTTTTTCATATGTTTCAAAATCTGAAAGCGGTTGAGAAAAGCCCATGTTAATTAAAAATTGCCGTTGTGCTTCTTTGCCGACACGACTGATAAGTTGTGCCGAACCGATGTTTGATGAGTAAATCAAAATTTCACCGACACTTAACCAGCGGTTTTCGCCACGGTAATCAGAAACGGTTATTCCCTGAACCTTTATGGGTTTTGTTGCGTCAAATTTATCGTGAATGCGCACTTTCTTGCTTTCCAGCCCGATGGCCGTGTTGAAAGTTTTAAATACGGAGCCGGCTTCATAAACGCCTTGCGTGGCAAAGTTGAATAAAGAATGATTGCCAACAGGAATGCTTAAGTTCGGGTCATAATCGGGTACTGATACCATGGATATAACTTCGCCGTTGTTGACATCCATTAAAATGGCGCTGGCGCCTTTGGCTTGAAATTCTTCAACCGCTGCAAGAAGCTCTTCGCGGATGGTGTCTTGAATGCCTATGTCAATGCTTAGCTGTAAGGGTTTTGAAGATTCGGTTAAACGTTTATGCAAAGATTTTTCAATGCCAGCCAATCCGAGGTTGTCAATGTTGGTATAACCTAAAATATGGGCAAATAAATTTTTGTGCGGATATATGCGCTTTTCGCTTTTTTGAAATTCTAATGCCGGTATGCCTAAATTGTTGACGGCTGCTTGCTGGGCCGGCGAAAGGTTATATTTTATCATGGAAAAAGATGTTTTTTTCCGTGTCAGTTTGGCTATTAAGTCGTTAAAACTAATTTCAGGGAACAGCGTTGTTAGCTTGGCAGCAATGTCTTCCGGATGACGAACGTTTTTAGGATTGGCGTATAAGTTTACGGTTGGTAGTGATGTGGCAATGAGTACGCCGTTTCGGTCGGTGATGTCTGCTCGTGAAATAGGGGTGTTTGCATACATTTCATTTTCAAAGGTTTCTTCAACAGGCGTGAAAATGTGTATACCGTCAACCAGACAGACACTGATAATGCGGAATCCGATGATGAAATAAACAATTAAAAAGCAGATGATAGCCGTTAGCATACGTTGGCGGCAAATGCGAATGGCGCCGGCATCTTGAGTTTCTTCAAATAAAATATTGATGCCGGAGGAATCGGGCGTTCGGCCGGGAAAGTAAAAATTATTATTTTTTTGCGAAAGGGTAACGCCTAGCACTTTTTCCTCTTTTTTTAACCGGTGTTCGCTTTACGAAAGCTTGTTTATCCGGTAATAAAAAAGCTTAGCGTTCGGCTTTGACCAGTTTTTTATATTCTTTGTTGTTGATTCCGGAAGCGGGAATGTCGATTCCGCCGTTTTCATATTGAAATGGTAACGCAGAATAGTTAATAATTTGTTCAGCTCTGACTTTATTTAAAGAAATATGTTCGGCAGCCAGTTTTTTTAATCGGGCTGGGTTGTTTAAATGACTCCATTCGGCTTTTAAAATATGAATTGTTTTGACATCTTTTTGAATGTTGTTGTTGATTTTTGACAGCTCGGTTTCTAAGTCATGCACCTGATTTTTTAGCACAAACGAACCAAAGCAGATAACACAAGTTAAGGTGAACCATAGTATGGTAATGGCGGTTTTGGTGTTAATCATCTTTTGTCTCCTTTGCTTTTATAAGCAGTTATCGGATTTTCGCTGTTTTTGACGGCACAACGAAGCTTTGCCGAGCGTGCACGCGGGTTGGCGGCACATTCTGTTTTTGTGGGGGCAATGACTTTCGTTATTTGGCAAAACAGCGGCTGTTCTTTTGATGGTGCTTCCGGAAGATAGCGTGATACACCGTTTGTTTTTCCGGCTAACTTGTTAAAAAAGTTTTTGACAATCCGGTCTTCCAAAGAGTGGAAGTCAACGACAACCAGACGTCCGCCCGGAGTAAGCTTATTAACAGCAGCTTGCAACCCCCGGCGCAATTCTTCCAACTCATCATTGACGGCAATTCGGAGCGCTTGAAAGGTGCGCGTTGCCGGATCAATTGTGTCATGTGTGCGGTGTATGACCGAATAGATAATGTTTGCCAGCTCTGTTGTGGTTACAATCGGCTTGTGGCGACGATATTCGACAATTTTACGGGCGATTTGACGTGATTTTCGTTCTTCTCCATATTGATAAATTAAATCAGCCAAATCGTTTTCAGATAAATTGTTGACAATGTCGGCAGCTGTGATACCGCTTAGTGACATGCGCATATCAAGCGGTGCCTCTTTGGCAAAAGAGAATCCGCGCTCGGCAATGTCCAGCTGCATGGATGAAACGCCGATATCAAAAACGAATCCATCGACAGGCTCGCTGATTAGTTCATCAATGTTTCCAAAGCAGCCGGATTTGAAATCAAACCTTTTGCCGTATTGCTTTTTAATTTCCTCAACGCGCGGCAAGACGGTTGGATCTCGGTCAAGGGCTATAACTTTGCAATCAGCAGAATCTAAAATTGCTTGGGTGTATCCACCATTGCCAAAGGTGGCGTCTACATAAGTTTCTCCGTTTGCAGGACGAAGATGGGCAAGAACTTCATTGAGCATGACCGGGATATGTTTTACTGGCGTCATTTGTCAGCCTCTCCATTTTTGCCGGCATTTAAAACCGGGCGTTTTTTCATGATTTCAGAGCGGATTCGGGCTTCTTCTTTGGCCCAATTTTCAGGACTCCAGATTTGGAACTTTCGTCCTTTGCCGACAAATACTGCCGTATCGGTGATGGCGGCATGTTGTAAAAGCTTTTCAGTTAAAACAATGCGGCCGGTGCTGTCAAAAGTAAAACGGCGGGCATCACCAAAAATCAGATTGGTTAGGTCATCTTGAGTTTGAGAAAAAAAGTCGGTTGAATTTTCAATTTCAGCGGCGAGTTTTTCTAACAAATCTTCCGTGCAGCCTTCAATGCACGGCGCTGTTAAACTACGATAGCATATAATTTCAGAATTAAGCTCTTTGACAATGGCGCGATAATCAGCCGGAAGCGAAACACGGCCTTTAGAATCGACCTTGTTGGTGATTGTGTCCATAAAGAGAAAAGTTTTTCTCATGATTCGCTCCGGAAAATTAACTATCTATTTATGGTATATCATGGTATTTTATGGGATGCAATGGAAAATTTTAGGATTTTGTTAACTGTTCTGGTTTTGTTCTCGTGCAAAAACAAAGATTTCGCTGTTAATGCCTTGTCAGACAAGGGTTAAAAAAATGTAAAAATATATGAAAAAAATTATCAAACGTATTAAATTTTTTGTTTTTTTATAAATTTTTGCTAAAAATGAAAGTGTTAAATTAATACGAAAAACAATAAATTACCAAACGGTATTATTATACCGCGCGATAATCTTTTGTATTTTATGTTTTTTTTGTTGTTGACAAATCGAATTGTTTTAGTATATTAAAGCCGAATTTTGAATAACCCTTCTATTTTAAAAGAGAGAAAAAATATGAATACATATGCAACCAAACCCTCAGATATTGAGAGAAAATGGTATGTTGTTGATGCGGAAGGCGTTGTTTTGGGTCGCTTGGCGGCAGAAGTTGCTAAAATTTTGCGCGGCAAAAACAAGCCTTATTTTGTTCCGAATCTGGACTGCGGCGACTATGTGGTCGTTATCAATGCCGATAAGGTCAAATTAACCGGTAAAAAACTGACCGATAAAAAATATTTCAAACACACCGGCTGGATTGGCGGTATTAAAGAAACGACTCCGGCAAAAATTTTGGCCGGACGTTTCCCGGAGCGCGTGGTGGAAAAGGCGGTTGAACGCATGATTTCACGCAACCCGATGGGGCGTCAGCAAATGACCAAACTTAAAGTTTATGCCGGCAGCAATCATCCGCATACCGCGCAAAATCCGGTTGTTTTGGATATTGCCGGACGTAATCCGAAAAATAAAAGGAGTGCATTATAATGGCTACGAAAAAAATTGAATCTTTGCAGGAAATCAAAACTGCCGCAACTGAAGTTTCTGCCGAGGAAACCAAAGTTGTCCGCAAGCCCAACAAAGACAAACTGGGTCGTTCTTATGCCACAGGTAAAAGAAAAGATGCTGTTGCCCGCGTGTGGATTATGCCGGGTAAAGGCAATATTACCATCAATGAAAAATCTTTGGATCAGTATTTTGCCCGTCCGGTTTTGAAAATGATTATCAATCAACCGTTTGAAATCACTAACCGCATGAATGAATTTGATGTGGTCTGCACAGTTAAAGGCGGTGGTTTATCCGGTCAAGCCGGTGCTATCAAACATGGTATTTCCAAAGCTTTGAATGAGTATGAGCCGGAATTAAGAGCCGTTTTGAAACAAGCCGGTTTCTTGACCCGTGATGATCGTGTGGTTGAACGTAAAAAATACGGTAAAGCAAAAGCCCGTCGTTCTTACCAGTTCTCCAAACGTTAATCGGTACGAGGAAAATATCAAATATTTTCTTTTGGGTTGCAAGAAATTGCAGCCCATTTTTCGTCTTCACATATCCCTTGACAATCCTTAGTTACCAATTTACCATTTTCACAAATTCTTCACAGTTTTAAGCAATTTTGAGGGCAAAATGAGTATAGATAAAGTCAGAACATATTTGCATCAATTTGGTTTGGATGTCCGTATCCGTGAATTCCCGGTTTCAAGCGCTACGGTGGCGCAGGCTGCCGACGCTTTAAATTGCGAACCGTGCCGGATTGCCAAAACACTCAGCTTCAAGCAAGAAAATGAAATTGTTTTGATTGTTACCGCCGGCGATTGTAAAATTGACAATGCCAAATATAAGCAAAGGTTTGGCAACAAAGCCAAAATGCTCTCAGCGGATGAAGTCTTGCAGACAACCGGATTTGCTATTGGTGGTGTTTGTCCGTTTGCCGTGTCGGAAGGCGTTAAAATTTATTTAGATGTTTCGCTTAAACGTTTTGCAACGGTTTTTCCGGCTTGCGGAAGTTCCAACAGCGCCATTGAGCTCACGCCGGAAGAATTGGAAAAATATACGGACAACAGCGGTTGGATAGATGTTTGCCGTCTGATTTTGCCCGAGCAGTCAAACAGCTTGTCATAAGTGCCGGATTTTAAGCCGCATTATGGCTGATATAATCCGGAACAATTAAATCGGCAGCCGTCGAATCCAAAATATCCTGCAGTGAAAACAGCGGATTGATTTCTTTAAGCAATAATCCTTCAGGCGTCACATCAATCACCGCGCGCTCGGTAATAATCATATCAACTTCATGTGCGGCGGTCAGCGGCAACGTGCATTTTTTGACAATTCGCGGCTCGCCTCCTTTGGCAGTGTGCTCCATCGTGACAATCACTTTTTTGGCGCCGACCACCAAATCCATCGCGCCGCCCATACCGGGAACAAATACGCCGGGCACCATCCAGTTGGCAAGATTTCCTTCTTCATCAACCTGTAAAGCGCCTAAAACCGTGGCATCGACATGTCCGCCGCGCATGATGGCAAACGACATGGCGGTATCAAAAAACGCCGCGCCTTTTTTGGCTGTTGCCGGTATGCCGCCGGCATTGGTAATTTTTGGTCGTTCCGGCGCGGCAAAATCGCGATGCCCAAGACCGGTCATGCCGTTTTCAGACTGGATAACAACGTGCATATCCGCCGGAATATAGTTAGCGGCTTCGGTCGGCAAACCGATGCCCAAGGTGATGACATCGCCTTCCTTAAATTCTTTGGCGGTGCGGCGGGCAATAATTTCGCGGCATTGCTCTTTGCTTAGTTCCATTTTTCCCTCACGATGCAATATAATCTACAAAAACCCCCGGAATCGTGACCACATTCGGGTCAAGCGGTTCTTCGGAAATTTCATCGGCTTCAACAATAACCGTAGCGGCAGCCGTTGCCATAACCGGATTAAAGTTACGGGTCGTGCCTTCCAAAAAAGCATTGCCGAATTTGTCAGCTTTGGTGGCATAAATGATGGCAAAATCTGCCTTAATCGGCTTTTCAAAAAGATATTTGCGTCCATCGATTTCAACGGTTTTTTTACCATCTTCTACCACGGTGCCAACGCCCGTCGGCGTTAAAAAACCACCCAAACCGGCGCCGCCGGAACGAATCCGCTCAACCAGCGTGCCCATCGGTACAAGCTCAACTTCAATTTCGCCGTTATGCCATTGGCGTCCGGTTTCCGGATTGGTGCCGATGTGGGTAACAATTGCTTTTTTTACCTGCTTATTGACAATCAGCTTGCCGCGATCGGAATCGGGAAAGCTTGTGTCGTTGGCAATCAGCGTTAAGCCGGAAGTTTTGAGTTTGACCATCTCATCAATCACGCGCGCCGGTGAACCACAACGCAAAAAGCCGCCAATCATGACGGAGGCGTTGTTTGGTATCAATTTGGCCGCGTCGGCTATGGAAACAATTTTTTTTACCAAAATTTATTATCCCGTTTTGTGAAACTGCGCCACTATAACGCAAAAATTTTTAAAAGTCATCAATATTTGTGATAAGCGTGACAACGTGTTGTTTTAGGCTAATATTTTCCATCAGCGCCGAATTTTTTGAGCCATTTTTGCATAATCTCAACCGCTTCTTTGCGACATTCGGGGATGGCAAAAGCATAAATGCCGGGTTTTAACAGCGCATACAAATCATCATCCTTAAAGCCAATGGCGGCGGCATCTTTACGGTCAGCGGCAAAATAAATTTTATCAATATTTGCCCATTTGGCGGTCATCAAACACATCGGGCACGGTTCACAACTGGTGTATAAAACACAGCCGGACAAGTCCCAGGTTTTTAATTTGCGGCAAGCTTCACGAATCGCCATAACTTCGCCGTGGGCGGAAGGGTCATGATTGGCTAAAACATGATTGTAGCCGCCGGCAATAAATTGTCCGTCTTTATAAATAACAGCGCCAAACGGTCCGCCGCATAATGTATTATTTTCTAAAGAAGAAGCTGAAAGTTTAATAGCCTCATTCATAGCTTTGATGTCTTGTTTGGTGTATTCCATTTTTTCTCCTTTTAACCGAGGTAAAGTATCATAATTCTGCCGATTTGTAAAGAAAAAGACGCAAATTTATGAAAAACTGGACTTTTATCTGATTTTGTGGTATTTTTAAATGGAAAGAAAATTATTGTGAAAAAAAAATAAAAAAAATATGAAAAAATTTTTTTTAATGCTGATTGTTGCTCTAGGAGCAATGCTCAGCTTTGCAAGCTGTGCGACCTTAGGGTATTATCGTCCTGATGGCAGTGTTATCCAATATGCTCAGGATGACATTATCTACCGTTCCGGCGATATTACTTACAACGGTACACGCATTGTCGGCGATCACGGTTGTCCGATTGGGCTGTATTGGGCAAATGCCGCCATTACCCGCTGGGGGATGATTGTTAAAGTCAAAGACAAAGACGGCGCAGTCATCAAACAGTATGACCTTCGGGTGCCGCGCCAAAAGGTGGATGACGTCTTCTATGTTACCGGTTTGACCGGCAAACCTTTGGAAGTTAATGTCATCATCCGCGGCGGTAGCGGGAGTATTAATTATGTCACCGTTCATGGCGGGGACAGTAATGAGCGTTACTCTCTGCGGCGTTAGCCTGGCACGGGGTAAGCAAAAAACGGATGTCATAATTTGGCATCCGTTTTTTGTTGCTCTAATGTAAAAATATTTGTTCTGATGTTTGCTTAAATTCTGCCGCAGTATAAATTTCCGGTCTTTTTGCGGCGTAGTCAAAAATTTCCTGAGCAAAAGCCTGTTTGGCAACATGCGTGATAAACAATGGTTTTTCAAGTTTTAACTTGCCTAAAGTTTCTTCCAGGGCTTCAAAGCTGTCATAAATCGTACCGACAAACATAATATTTCTTTCAATTTCTTTTTGTTTTTGTTGTGTATTCATGGCATCACCTCATCTGTTTGTAATTCCAGTGCATCAAAAGAGGTATGCTGTGTTAAGAAATTTTTAAAGATATAAACAAAGCTATCTTGACAACAAAAAAAGACTCGGGAATTTTTTTTTATTCAATCCGAGCATAATCAAAGTGTTAAATCTTACATTAAATAAAGGGTATTTTGTACCGGTTGATGATTAAGTTTTACCGTTGAATTTGGCGCAACATATTGATGCTGTGACCACCTGTCTACTAAAACGTCAATAATATCGGTGTCCACAATGTTCTCATTCTGCAGAGGAAATCTCTTTTGCAAATCGTGGATGATATAGTTGGCAACATTAACTTTTATCATGGCACCCTCCCGGAATGACATTTAAGGATATAACCTTTCATTCAAGCTAAAAAAAGGCATTTAATACTAAAGTCTATGTTTATAAATGTTTTATTCATCTGGACAGGGTCAGCATTTTTTAGCACCCGCAAAAACAAAAAGCTCCGGAAACATCCGAAGCTTTTATAAATGGTAGGGGTAGTCAGACTTGAACTGACACGGCCTGAGGCCACAAGATTTTGAGTCTAGCGCGTCTACCAATTCCGCCATACCCCCTCAAAACGTATGCCATAAATATAATATTTAAATCTTGTCGTCAATAGTTTTTTTATTAATTTTATGTATTTTCTTTTAATAAATTTTATTATATAGTGCATATAAATAAAATTTGAGGAAAAACAGTGAGCATTCTGGAACAAAAAGCAGCCGCTTTATATGGTGAACAGAAATATCCGGAAGCGCTGGATATTTATCTCTCGCTGTATAAAAAAAGCCCCAAAACCGAGAAATATTCTATTTTCTGCGGCAATTGTTTTGACGCACTGGGTGATGCCGAACAAGCCATATCGTTTTATAAAAAGGCCTCAAAGCTCAACCCTGTTTCTTTAACATCTTTAATTGCTTTAGCAAATGTTTACTACAATCACGGTGATTATAAAAATTCAGAAAAATTTTCTTATCGTATTTTAAAAAAATCTCCGGATAATGTTTCAGCTTTATTAAACCTCGGGAATATTGCTTATTGCCGGAATGATTATGAAACCGCCTTTAAATTTTATGAGGCGGTTTATAAAAATAATAATGCCAGCTATATTGCCGTCGTTAATATGGCCAACACCTGTTATGATTTAAAGCGCTATGTTAAAGCACTTGATTATGCACGTTTAGCCTTAAAGCTATATCCTTCAAGCGTTGATGCCTATATAATCCGCGGTAATTCTTACATAGAACTCGGGCGTTATGAAAAAGCTGAAAACAACTTGTTGCGAGCTTTGGATTTCAAAGATAACAATCCTTGGATATATAATGCATTAAGCCGATTATACCAAAAAACCGAAAGTTGGGACAGAGCTTTAGATGCCGGATGGAATGCTATTCTCTGTACCAAAGAAACACAAAAGGAACAACAAATTAATTTTGGCTATCTTTTATATGAATGTGTTGAAGAAAAGGGTGCTGAAACAGCGGCATACTATGCCGCTAAATGGAAAAACGCCTTTCCTGACAATAAAATTGTTGCCTATATGGCAGAAGCCATTTTAAATAATAAACCGGTTGCAAAAGCTGAAAAAGAATACGTTAAACAAATTTTTGATGCATTTGCCACGGACTTCGAATCCACATTGAGCGGTTTAGAATATCAAGTGCCGGAATATATTGCCGAAGCCGTGCGGCAATCTTTTAGACGCGAATCTTTTTTGCCGATTAAATATCTGGATTTAGGTTGCGGCACGGGTTTATGCGCTTTGGCTGTTAAACCGCTTCTCGGCTGGAGTGAAGTAACCGGCGTTGATTTGTCGGAAAAAATGTTGGAAGAAGCCAAGAAAAAACACATTTATAACCGCTTGATAGCTGATGACCTTTCAATTTTCTTAGAAACAGAAAAAAATTCTTACCATATCATAACCGCCGGAGATGTTTTAACTTATTTTGGCGATTTGCAAAATCTCTTCAATGGGGTGGCAAAAATCCTGAATAAAAAAGGATTATTTGTTTTTAGTGTATCAGAAAACAATTGCAATGATAACGATTATTTTTTAACCCCATCCGGCCGCTTTATACATAATAATGATTATATTTTGCGACTTTTGAAAAAAACTGGTTTTGAAAAATTAAGCATGGAGCGCAAAGCATTGCGTAACGAGGGAGATAAAGTTGTCTATGGTTATATTGTTACCGCCAAAAAAATCTTAACCGTAGAGGGAAACTAAAAATTTAGCTATTCAAAATGCAGGTTTGCTATTTCAAAATATTTCTGCCCGCATCAGCGGCGGTATGAATGTTTATGGCGGCGGCGAACAAATAAACCCTGAAAAAAACAGCAGTTTCATCAGCAGAGTTTTCAATTCACAAAAAATTAGAATCAAACAAGAACAAATGGCTCGATTCGGTATGGAAATAAACGCTGGTGTTGAAATACAAAAAGCAGGAAAAATACAAACCTATGTGGGATATTATGGGCAGTTACGTCATCATTATGATATTCATGCCGCCATGTTTCATATAAAATACGATTTATAAAATTAAGAGCCTGAAATTTAGGTTTCAGGCTCTTTGATACTTAAAGCTTTTATTTTGTTTTTTTGGCAGTCTTTTTCTTGGTTGCAGGCTTTTTTGCGGGTGCTTTTTTAGTTTTTGCAGCAGACGCCTTTTTGGTTGTTGCTTTTTTAGCCGGTTTGACAGCCGTTTTTTTGGCTGTTGCTTTCTTTGTTGTTTTTTTCTTTTTAGCTTTAGGCTTTGGATTAGCCAATTTTTCTGCTTTGGTTTTGGCAACCGTTATCGCTGTATCTAAATCTTTTTCAGAACACAAGCCGATGGCAACGGGGTTTTTTGCCCGCAAAGAAGACATATCCGGACGAGTACCGGTACGGATGGCTTGAATGGTTGGCTTGGTGGTGCCAATCAATTTACAAATTTGCGGATCGGTAATTTCCGGACAATTGCGGATAATCCATAAAATGGCTGCCGGTTTGTCGCTACGCTGTGATGGTGACAAAACTTTTTTGTTTTTAGCGTTAGATTCTTTTACGTTACGTTCAATAATGTTTGGCACCAAATTGGCAGAAGCATCAGCTTCGCAGCGTTTGATTTCTTCAGCGGAGAGCTGACCGTTGGCAACCGGGCTGATGCCGATGATGTTGTATGCAACATCGCCGTCGGCAATGGCTTGAATTTCCAATTCGTGCAATTCGCAAAAAGTGGCAATTTGTCGGAAAGTTAAGGTTGTGTTTTCTA
This sequence comes from uncultured Alphaproteobacteria bacterium, assembly GCA_944393235.1. Lineage (GTDB taxonomy): Bacteria > Pseudomonadota > Alphaproteobacteria > RF32 > CAG-239 > CAAFZY01. Next base: position 15,543 of record CALXZJ010000012.1, read on the forward strand.
CCAGCCAAACCGCTGTTGCTTTAGGCATTAGAGGAGCCGTCATTTTTTTATCCTTTCATTATAATGTTTTTTGATACTTTAACAATAGGCAAAACTTGTAGATTATACAAGATATTTTTTTGTTTTTTGTACAAAGAGATAAAAATGCAAAATAAAAAAAACAGCAGGGGAATTTTATGGCAAAAGTTATATATCCATTATCAAGTTGACTTTTTTACAGGGTTAACGTAATCTGACAGGTGGAAAGTTGTGTTGACTTTCCGTGGATCAGAAAATCCACCCAAAGGTGTTAATGCAAAACATTATTTGCATGCTTTCTAGTCGGAAGACTGGAAGGCGTCAGAATAAGAATTTTTATAGTTCGAATATGTCGCACTATATCCTTTGGATAGTTTTCTGCTTCCAGTCGCTTGATTTCCTGAGTTGAAATGAGCGATTTTTTTGTAAGTAAAACGTTAACAAAGGATTTTTATTATGAAACATATTAATGAAAACGGCCGTTCGATGGTCGAAATGTTGGGCGTTTTGGCGATTATCGGTGTTCTGTCGGTTGGTGGTATTGCCGGTTATTCCAAAGCCATGAACAAATACAAAATCAACAAAACAACAGACCAAGTTTCGATGCTGGTTGCCAACATCCGTACGTTGTTCTCTTCACAGGGCAATTATGTGGGATTGAATAATGGTGCAGCGGTTAAATTCGGTGTGGTTCCGGAAGATATGTACACAGCCGGTTCTTCAGGCGGTAGAAGTCTGCACAATGCTTTTAACGGTGCAGTGACGATTGAAGCTTCTCCGGCTCGTAATGGTCAGGCTAATGAAGCTTTCATTATTGAATATGCCGGTTTGACATCTGAAGCTTGTGTGACGGTTGCCACCGGTGACTGGGGTTCCGGTCAAGGTTCCGGCTTGATTGGTATTGTTGCCGGCACTGCGTCTCCTGTGACAGCCGGTACATTGTCAACTGTCGGACAAAAATTGAAGACGGTTTATACTTCCGGCAATAATATTACCGATGCGGCAATAGCTATTCCGGGCGATGAAAAGTATCCGACACCGATGACGATTACCAATGCCGTTGCTGCTTGTAGCGGTAGTGGTTCTACCAATGTGGTTGCTTGGAAATACTACTAATATAAGAGCGTTTTATGCTTGAGAGCGGCAATCCCTATACGCGGCTTTGAGGCATAAAAAAACGAAAATATTATTTATCGGTTCCCTAGCCGTAAAAATAATATTTTCCCCTAAAAAAACTCCCGTAACAAAAGTTGCGGGAGTTTGCTTTTAGATAAGGAGGGGAGACCCCTAAACTCGGATACTAACGTATCCTTGTGGGGTGACGAGGGTGTGAAATTAACGTATCCTCGTGGCGTGACGAGGGTGTGTGTGGTTGTCGGTTTGTGGCGTGACGGAGTGTGGAGACGTTGTCGGCTTATTGGGGCGAAAAAATGCAAGAGCCTGTTTGGGAGAACTGACAAGAATGGTGTGATGAAAAAGAAAAAATTGTGGTTATATATGTTTTTTAAATGAATTTGACATACAAGAATAATATTTGCAACAATTTGGAAATAATTGTTGATTGAATTGTCCGATAATTTAGGTTGTTTATTTTTATATCTGCTGTCATTATATGGCGCAGGAAATTTTAATTATGGAGAAAAGCGATTATGGCTCAGAAAGATGTGAATGCCGTTGATGAAGCGGCCGAACAAAAATATATTGACGAACTGGTTGAAAAGGTCAGCCAGGCGCAGAAGAAATTTGCCGAATACAGCCAGGAACAGGTGGATTATATTTTCCGCCGTGTGGCGTTGAAGATGAGTTCGTTGAGAATTCCTCTGGCAAAAATGGCAGTGGAAGAAACCGGCATGGGTGTGGTGGAAGACAAAGTTATCAAAAACCACTTTGCCGCGGAATATATCTACAACAAGTTCAAAAACACCAAAACCTGCGGAATAATTGAAGAAGACAAAGACAATGGTCTGATTAAGATGGCCGAACCTTTGGGCGTTATCGCCGGGGTGGTGCCGACGACAAACCCGACGTCAACGGCGATTTTTAAGACTTTAATCGCTTTGAAAACCCGCAACGGTATTATCTTTTCGCCGCATCCGCGCGCCAAAAAATGCACGGTGGAAACCGCACGTATCATGTTGGAAGAGGCGGTTAAAGCCGGTGCTCCGGAAAATATCATCGGCTGGATTGACGAGCCGTCGATTTTGCGGACGCAATATTTAATGCAGCATCCGAAAGTTGACATTATCTTGGCAACCGGCGGTCCGGGAATGGTTAAATCAGCTTATTCTTCCGGCAAACCGGCGTTGGGCGTCGGCGCGGGCAACACGCCGGCGGTGATGGATGAAACCGCCGATATTCAGATGGCGGTCAGCTCGGTTTTGATGTCCAAAACTTTTGACAACGGCATGATTTGCGCTTCCGAGCAATCGGTTGTGGTGGTCAAAGATATTTATGACGCGGTTAAGGCTGAATTTTTAAAGCGCGGCGCTTATATTTTGTCGGCCAAAGAAAAAGAAAAACTTGCCAATGTGATTATGATTGACGGCAAGTTAAATTCCAAAATCGTTGGTCAAAAGGCGGCGACAATCGCGGAAATGGCCGGTATTAAAGTTGCGCCGGAAACAAAAGTGTTGATTGCCGAAGTTTCCAAAGTCGGCAAAGAAGAACCGTTCTCGGCCGAAAAACTTTCGCCGGTGTTGGCAATGTATAAAGCAAACGATTTTGAGGCGGCAACCAAACGCGCCGAAGAATTGGTCGCTTTCGGCGGCAACGGACATACTTCCGTTTTGTACACCAATCCGGCCAATGATGAAAGAATCAAAACTTTCGGACACCGTCTGCGCACCGGCCGTGTGATGATTAACTGTCCGTCATCGCAGGGCGCTATCGGCGATATTTACAACTTTAGACTTGAACCGTCGTTGACTTTGGGTTGCGGTTCTTGGGGCGGAAACTCGGTTAGTGAAAATGTGGGAGTAAAACATCTGATGAATATTAAAAACGTTGCAAAAAGAGAAGAAAATATGTTGTGGTTTAAAGTTCCGCCGAAAATTTACTTTAAGCCGGGGTCGCTGTCTTTTGCCTTAAAAGAGCTGGCCGGAAAAAAACGCGCGTTTATCATTACCGATAAGTCGCTGTTTGATTTGGGGTACACTCGCAAAGTGACCGACATTTTGGAGCCGTTGGGCATTCAGTGCCAGATTTTCAGCGATGTCCGTCCGGATCCGGATTTGACGACGATTAACAAAGCCAAAGCGATGGTGGATACGTTTGCGCCTGATGTGCTGATTGCTTTGGGCGGCGGTTCGCCGATTGACGCAGCCAAAATTTTGTGGATTATGTATGAACATCCGGAATTGAAGTTTGAGGATTTGGCAATGCGCTTTATGGATATCCGCAAACGTATTTTCGAATTTCCGCAATTAGGGCAAAAAGCCGAGATGGTCGCCATTCCGACCACGTCCGGTACCGGTTCGGAAGTAACGCCGTTCTCAATCATTACCGATGATTCCACCAATATTAAATATGCGATTGCCGACTATGCTTTGACGCCTTCCATGGCGATTGTCGACACCGACTTGGTTTTGACAATGCCGAAAGGTTTGTGCGCGGCTTCGGGTATTGACGTGATGACGCATGCTTTGGAATCGTATGTGTCATCTATGGCAACCGAATATACCCGCGGACTTTCGGTTGAAGCCGGACGCTTGATTTTGAACTATCTGCCGACTTCATACAAAACGGCGGATGTTAAGGCGCGTGAGCATGTGCATCATGCGGCAACCATTGCCGGTATGGCGTTTGCCAACGCTTTCCTGGGTGTGTGCCACTCCATGGCGCATAAACTGGGCGCGGCTTTCCATATTCCGCACGGTTTTGCCAACGCGCTGCTGATTTCGCAGGTTATCCGCTACAATGCGACGGATTGCCCGGTTAAGCAATGCGCTTTTCCGCAGTATCGTTATCCGAACGCCAAAGCGGCTTATGCGGCTTTTGCCGAAGGAATCGGCTTGAAAGGCAAAACCGATGATGAGAAAGTTGATAACCTGATTAAGGCGATTGAAGGGCTTAAGAAGGATTTGAACATTCCGCTTTCTATCAAAGAATGGGGAATCTCTAAAGAAGATTTCACCGAGGCGATGAAAACGCTGCCGACACTGGCCTTTGACGACCAATGCACCGGCACCAATCCGCGTTATCCGCTGATTGAAGAAATTGAAAAGCTTTATTGGCTGGCTTATGAAGGAAATTATAACTTCAATATGTAAAGCTTGCCTTGATTAAGCGAATCCCCCGTGGGTTTATGCTCGCGGGGGATTTTGCATTGAATCGGATTAAATTTCGGTAATGGTGCAGTGATAATTATTTATCGGAATCTTGAGATGTATTAGCAGAATCCGTTTGTTCAAGAATAGGTTTCTCATCAATCAAGCTGACCGTAAACCATTTGCGGTAAAAATACAAAAGTTTTGCCATGTCAAACGCCAAAATGTTTCCCGTTATTTCGGCGCGTTTTAACTTAATTTCGGCAATGCCGGTCGCCGCCGAAACCCGCGAGGCGCTTAAACCCAGTTGTTTGCGATATTCGCCCATGCAACGCATGAGTTGTTTGTTAAATGACCTTTTGACCACTTTGGCGTGGCCGCTTCCTTTGCTCATATTTTTTGCTCCTTAATTTGTTTATAAATTAAAACAAAACCGCTTTGAGAAAATTCCAAAGCGGGGAGCCAAAAAACTGTCACTAATCAGTCTCTGTTATTCGTACCCGAAGGTCTTATTTCCAGAACTCCCCTTATCAAGGAGTTTCTAGTGAAGATGTTTTTTGGACACCACCGTCAACCGACGGCAGTGCTTATATTAAAAGACTGTGTCGATTTTGCAAGCAAAATTATGTTTGGGGAGATAAAAAAATTCCCCGTCGGAAAACAACGGGGAAAAGCAATAATATATTGTTTTGATTTATTAGCGTAAGACCCAGGTGATGGTACATTTACCGTCATCGCATATGTAACACTGAGCAGAGTCTGTTAAAGCAATGGTGTGCCTTTGTTGTTGGCGGATTTGTACCGCTTGTAACCCCATTAAGCGCCACGGGGTTTGCATGATTGCAATACAACCGGATTTATCGACTTGTTCCATAGCAATCACATAAGAATCGGCAAAGCCAAAAAAGCTAACCGGCAAACCAAGAGCCGAGGTGATTCCCGTACCGCCCGGCGTCGGCATGTCGGCAGGAACTAAACGCATATCAAGGGCAGATTTGTTGTTTAGCCATGTGTAAGTGCCTTTTTGGGCGTAAACCGCGTTGATGGCGTCTTGGCTGGCTATGAACTGCGCCTCTGTCTGTAAAGCACTTTGGAGCAGGCTTTGTTCGTAATTGTACCGTACAACCATGCTTAAAATGTAAACAATAATGTTTAAGGTAAGGTATAATACAATAATCCAAAATGCGGTTTTCTCGGTAGCAGGGTGATTTAATGCCGGCGCATTGCCGTATTGATTGATTGTTGTTTGACCGCGGCGGCAGACAAACGCCAGACAGCGCAGCGAAACAATGATGACGGTTAAAGCCGTAATCATGATGACATAGCGAAAGGCGCTAAAAAAGGCAAGCTTTCCCGGATAATCGGAAAAAACGAATGCGATTAAACCAATTATGACCGCTGCGCCTAAACCGTATACTATCCAATTGAAAAAGCCGTTCCACAGGTTTTTGCCAATATCGTGCAGACGGCGGCTTAAGACTGCAAACATCGGTATAAGCAACAGTAAAAAGCAAATAAGCGAAACGGTGTTTAAGAATCCGCAAAAAGAGCCTAGGAAACCAGTTATGAAAGAGGTAAAGAAAAAGCCCAAACCAAATGAAAAATATTCATAACGAGAGGCGCGACCGGAAAAAACAAAGTATTTTTTCAAACATTTTATAAAGTTTTTCCAAATACCGGTTTCTTGAACAGGCGTTGCTACTGATGTTTCTGTTTTTTTGACGTCAGTCGGAGAGGGTGTTTTTGTGGCGGCTTTTTTGACGCTTGGTTGCTTTTTTGCCGCAATCGGTGTCGCTTTCTTTTTTGCGGTGTTTTTGCGATTTGTCGTTTTTTTCTTGATCTCAGTTTTTACCGAAGCGGCATTTTTCTTTTCTGATTTGGCAGCCATAATTTTATCTCCTTAAAATTATATATTTTATGCTGATTATGAAGGGAGTTCGGTAAAAAAGCAATTAAAATATTTTGTAAATGCATAAAAATAAGGCGGCATGGTTTGTTATGCCGCCGTCGTCGTGTTTGAAGAGGACTATTCGCTTTGGACGTAGTCTTTAAGTTTTTGCGCGCTGATGCGCAAAAGCTCGTGTTCTTCATCGGTTAAGCGCGGATAAATGACTTTTTCAATGCCGTTTTTATTGACGACAGCCGGCAATGACAGGCAAATATCTTTTATTCCTTCAACGTTCTCATGAAAAGAAGATACGGTTAAAATGGCGTTTTCGTTGGTGCCGATGGCTTGACAAATGCGGGTTAATCCGCCGGCAATGCCGTAAAATGTGGCGCCTTTGCCGTCAATGATTTTATAGGCGGCGTTGCGGACGTTGTCGTCAATTTCGGCTTTGATTTCAGGGGTTAAAGGGCGGTTTATATCTGTGCCTAAAGTTGCAATCGGCAAGGTTCCGGCATCGCAATTTGACCAAACCAAAACTTCGCTATCGCCGTGTTCGCCTAAAACATTGGCATGAATCGATTTGGAAGAGAGCCCCAAATATTCGCCCAATAACGTACGGAATCGCGATGTATCCAAAATTGTGCCGCTGCCAAAGACGCGGTTTTTCGGCAAGCCGGAAAGTTTTAAGGCGTATTCGGTTAAAATGTCAACCGGATTGGACGCTACAAGAATGATGGCGTTGGGGACGTTTTCGATGATTTGTCCGACAATGCTTTTGAAAATGGCGGCGTTTCTTTCCATTAAATCGAGTCTGGTTTCACCGGGGCGTTGGTTGGCGCCGGCGGTGATGATGACGACATCGGCGTTTTTAAGGTCGCGATATGTACCGGCATACACTTTGCTGGCATAGGCAAAGGTTGTGGCGTGTGAAATGTCCAAAGCTTCGGCTTGAGCTTTCTTTTCATTGTTGTCAATTAAAATTACTTCACGAGCCACGCCGCGCAAAACAAGCGCAAATGCTGTGGCGCTGCCGACTTGTCCGGCACCGATAATTCCTATTTTCATTTGTTTTTCCTTAAATGTTTTTAAGTTTGATTTTTGTTTCTTTTATGAAATATAGTTATAAATCTTAAAATAGCAATGCCTTTTATACACTATTTATAACGATTTGTTACAACAATAAAAATAGTGAAAATCAATATGTTAGCGCATTTCGTCGGCTTTTTTTTATGGTTGTGTTAAAAAAAAGCTTGTCAAAAGGTGCAAAATTATGCTAACAACCTAATCAAGGTTCGTAAGCGAGCCTGAAAATTTGTTTTTAATTTATATAGAGGTTTAAATACATGACTGATACCGCTAATCGCGTTAAAAAGATCGTTGCCGAGCATCTTGGCGTTGAAGAATCTAAAGTTACCGAAAGCGCAAGCTTTATTGATGATTTGGGTGCCGACAGCTTGGATACCGTTGAATTGGTTATGGCATTTGAAGAAGAATTCGGTTGCGAAATTCCTGATGAAGCTGCTGAAAAAATTCTTACCGTTAAAGATGCTATTGACTATCTTTCCAAGAATGCGTAAGTCTTGTGGCTTAAGTTAAGTGTGAGAACTCGCTGCTATCAGGCGAGTTTTTTCGTATCGTGTTAGGTTTAAGAGGTATGTAAATGAGAAGAGTTGTGATAACCGGCTTGGGCGTTGTTTCTCCTTTGGGTCGCGGTGTTGAGCATAACTGGAAACGTTTGCTTAATGGAGAATCCGGCATTACAAAAATTGAAGATATTGATTTGAAAGATATTCCGGTTAAAATTGCCGGTCGTGTGCCGTGGGGCGATGGCGAAGGTGAATTTAATCCGGACAGTGTTTTGCCGCCCAAAGATCAGAAAAAAAATGACCGCTTTATCCTTTATGGCTTGGCGGCGGGCAGTGATGCTATTCGCGATGCCGGTTATGTTCCCGAAACGGAAGAAGAAAAGAATCGCTTTGGCGTGATGATGGGATCGGGAATTGGCGGTTTGGAAACTATTTATGAAAATTCCTTATCGTTTAACGAATCCGGTATTAAACGTATTTCGCCATTTTTTATTCCGGCTTCGCTGATAAACCTGATTTCAGGAAATTTGTCAATTATGTTTGGTTTGAAAGGTCCAAATCATGCCTGTGTCACGGCTTGTTCAACCGGAACACACGCTATTGGCGATGCGGCACGAATTATTGCCATGAATGATGCCGATGTTATGGTTGCCGGTGGTGCAGAATCGGCGGTTAATGTGTTGGGTTTGGCAGGTTTTGCCCGTATGCGTGCCATCACTTCAGATTTTAACGATGAGCCGGAAAAGGCTTCGCGCCCGTGGGATAAACATCGCAGCGGTTTTGTTATGGGTGAAGGTTCCGGTGCCGTTGTGTTGGAAGAATTAGAGCATGCTAAGAAAAGAGGCGCTAAAATTTATGCTGAGGTTATCGGCTATGGTATGAGCGGCGATGCTTATCATATTACCGCGCCTTCCGGCGACGGGGCTTACCGTGCCATGAAGATGGCCGCAGATCATGCCAAAGAACATGGGGTTGAATTAAAAGACATCAACTATATTAATGCACATGGTACTTCAACACCAGCCGGTGATGTCGGCGAGGCTTTGGCGGTTAAACGCCTGTTCGGTGATGATATCAAATACGTTTCGATGTCTTCGACAAAATCAGCCATCGGGCATTTGCTTGGGGCTGCCGGTGCGGTTGAGGCGGTTTATACGGTTTTGGCGCTGCGCGACCAAATTTGTCCGCCGACACTTAATTTGGAAGAAGTTGAAGACGAAGTTGCCGATATGGATTTGGTTCCGCTTAAAGCCAAAAAGCGTGAAATTAAAGCAGCTATGTCAAATTCATTTGGCTTTGGCGGCACAAACTCATCGTTGGTCTTAAAAAAGTTTGAAGAATAAACGACAGTTGTTTGGGAAAAAACCTGTTCTTAGATGATAAAACTAAGAACAGGTTTTTTATTGCTCTGTATATCGGTATGCTCCTGCTACACTTTTTTGTTACATCTGTGCTGTGGTAATGACACAAAGGTTTAAGGGTTTGTTGAATGCTTGGGGAAGAGATGCCTTATCCTCGGTGTTTTCAACACCTCGGAAGCATGACGTTCCTCTCTGTTACGCCACCGACGCGCGGTAGTGCGGCGCTCAAGGCGTCTATCGCACTTCGCTTTTCTGTCACGCCTTGATAGTGCGTAAGTACTCGAGGTTAGGCGTCTATTGCCCGTTTGGAGAAGAGCCCCCTAAACTCGCCGACGTTGTCGGCTCATGGGGTGACGGGATGTACGGGGTTGTCAGCAGTGGCATGACAGTAAAGCGCATATTGCTTCTACCGGTAGAAACTTATCCCCACCAGACTCTTTAAAATTGCAAAAAAAAAAACGGTTTAAAGTAGAGTTTAAATCATGATTTTTTATATTTTGGGGAGAAAATTATGCGTGAAAACGGTAGAAGTATGGTGGAAATGCTCGGCGTGCTGGCAATTATCGGCGTTTTATCGGTCGGGGCAATTGCCGGTTATTCCAAGGCGATGATGAAATATAAACTCAATAAACAAAGCGAACAAATAAATCAGATTATGATGGCGTTGGTTGAATATAAATCCGTTTTTGCATCGTCTGTTCTTAATCAATCTCTCGTGCCGCTTTTTAAAAAGCTTAATGCTATTCCTACTGAGATGATTAAAGCTAATGAAGAGGATATTCATGATGTTTTTGGGCTTAAAGTTGATATCATACGGCAAACCAATGCAGGTAACGAAGAGCTTGTATATTTATTTTTTAGCTTTACGGGACATTCAAACGAAAATCATGTCATTTGCCGCAATATTTTGGAAAATTTTAAAGGATATGTGGCGGAACTTAATTCTCTCGGGGTTAATTCGGGAACAGAAGATGCTTTTAGCCAATCAGAGTGGTATTCTAAACAAAAAATAGTGACAATGGATGTGCAAGCCATGCAATCACTTTGTGAAAAATGTGATAGTGACTGGTGTAATGTTGCCGCGTCATTTTCATTGTCGTAAAGTAAACAGACATTTAGTTTAAACATAAAAAAAACGCCCCTCAATATGGGGCGTAATTTTATAATAAGCAGATTGTTTAGTTAGATGTGCTGGTATCTGTTTTAATACCAAAACCTGCGTACTTGGTATTAAATTTGGATACCTGACCACCAGTATCAACCATGCGGTGAATACCCGTCCAAGCCGGATGAGATTTGGGGTCGATTTCCAAATTCATCTTGGCGCCTTCTTTGCCCCAGGTTGTTCTGACTTTGTGTTCCGAACCATCGGTCATGACATAGGTAATCTCATGATAATCCGGATGAATGCCTTTTTTCATTTTTATTTCTCCACTTTTCAAACTTTGCTAAATTTTAAGCCCTTATACCTTAATCAAAATAAATTATCAAGAGTTTTTTTAACATTTATTTAAAAATTTCCGCAACTTTCGGACTTAGGTTAAAATTAGATGCCGTTAGATTGCCGTTTTTGAAAATTTCTTTTAAATCTTCAACCCGCATATCTTTTTGTGCCATGCCGCGAACGGCGCCGCCGGCTTCTTTGACCAACAACAAACCGGCTGCCATGGAACAAACATGATTGTTCAGGCTCAATGAAGCATCGTATTTGCCGCCGGCTAAATAAGCCAAATCAAGCGCAATGCAGCCGCTTATGCGCAAATTACCCGTTTTTTTCAAAATGGCGGCATGCAATTTGGCAGCATCGTTGCTGTTTTCCTGATAACCGCCGGTGCTGCTGATGAGCGCACCTTCAAGTTCTTTGGCGGCAGAAACACGTAAACGCTCATGGTTGCGGTAGCCTTCCTTGTAAGCGCCTTTTCCTTTTTCGGCAAAGAAAGTTTCATCACGCGCCGGATTGTAAACCACGCCGCAAACCAAAACGTCATTTTCAACCAAAGCAACAGAAACCGCAAATTCCGGATTACCGTGGGCAAAGTTGATTAAACCCTCAATCGGGCTGACGGCAAAATACGCAGCGCCGGAAACTTTGTCGTTCGGGGTATAAACCGGAATGTCCGGTCGGATTTTGCCTAATTCGACTTTCAAATTTTTCTCAATCCGGCTATATGAATTGAACACAAAATTCTTGTTGCCGCGAATGGAGTTTTGCAGTTGTTCAAGCTCGCTGAAATCACGATCCAATGACGAGGCGGATTTTTTGACCGCCCCGACAACCGCTGTCAGCAAAGGGGAAATATACGACATTATTTTGCTCTTTCGACATAGTTGGCTTCAGAAGTCCCGACCACGATTTTATCGCCGGCACCGATAAAGGGCGGAACCATCACCCGCACGCCATTATCTAAGATGGCAGGTTTATAAGAAGATGCTGCGGTTTGACCTTTGACGACCGGTTCGGTTTCAACCACCGTGCAAGTTACCTGCAGCGGCAATTCAACAGAAATCGGGCGGCCGTTGATGTGAGCAATACGCACGTTCATACCGTCGGTTAAAAACGGACGAGAATCGCCTAAAATATCGGTCGGCATGGTGAATTGTTCAAAAGTTTCGCTTTCCATAAAGGTCAAGCCGTTAGAATCTTCAAATAAAAATTGGCAGTCTTTATCTTCAACCATCATTTTTTCAACCGTGTCTTCAGTGCGGAAACGTTCGTTGGTTTTGGTGCCTTCTTCAACCGCTTTCATTTCCACCTGCATAAAGGCGCCGCCTTTGCCGGGTTTGATATGTTGAGCTTTGGTGATGGTCCAGGGTTTGCCTTTGTATTCAATAACCCAGCCAATTCTGATTGATCCTGCGAGTTGTTTCATTTATATATCTCCGTATTTACAATTTTAGAATGATTAATTTTTTGTTTGTGAGCGCAACATACTCTAAACTTTATTGATTGGCAACAAAAATTTTATATTTTGTGTCATCCAAAATCACAAAATCGGTTTTAAAGCTTAAAAAATCGACCTCATCTTGCGGAATAAGCGCGGATTGAATCAAGAAAAATTCATTATACCAATCGGTTAAATCGCGGATTTTTTCCTGTCCGTCGGTCCAGACTTTAAACGCCACAAAATCCGGTTCGCATTCGGAAGCCAGCATCGCCTCATGACGACGGTTGCGGCAGATAATGCCGGTAAATTTGTTTTTAAGTCCGGAAGTTTCTTTTTTGAAATCAGCGGCAAGGTTTTCAGATTTTGATAAATCCAGTAAGACACCGTCTAATCCAAATTTTAGGCAGTCTTCTGCAGTTTGGGTAAGTATGATTTTATTTTCTGTGCGGGCACGAGCCGTAAATTTATTTATAAAATCTGCCGGCAAGTTTGCTGAAAGAATAAAACATTCTAATTCAGCGTGTGTCAGAAGGTCAAAATCTGCTTTGGTTATGATGATTATAAATTTTTGCATAATTTTTGATTGTATCTTGTCAAATGTTAGAAACCTTATTATTATCATCCAATATAGCAAAATCGGAAGAAAAATGTCAATGGATAAGGAAAAATTCAGCCAAACTGCCGAGGCTCTAGAAAAACTTGGTCAAGCATTGGCGCAGCTTAAGCAAGAAACAGAATATAAAAAGAGTGTTTATGAACAACAAAAACAAACGGTTGATAATGGCTCGGCTGTTTGTTTTGACGATTGGGTCGGCAAAATTTCTGAAATTGTTAAAAAAATAGATATGGTATTGGAAGAAGATGGCGCAAATAGTTATCACAATTAATTCACGCGAATATGCCGTGGCTTGCGATGATGGGCAAGAGCGTTATATGCTGCAATTGGCGCGTATTTTGGATGAAAAAGCGCGGCAATTAACCGCCGGCGGGGGGCAAATCAATGAAAATATGCTTTTGGCTATGGTGGGGCTCTTGGTTGCTGATGAATTAATGGAAGCTAGAAAAGAATTGAGCGCTCTTAAAGACGATGCAAATCAAAGGACGAATCCGCAGGATAAACATGTGACTGACCATGTGTCTGAAACGGCAGATTTACACATGTTAGACGGTGAAATTGCGGTGGCTTTAAATGAAGTCACAGCACAAATAAAAATGCTTGCAAATGAAATAAAATCAATGTAGTATACATTACATAAGAATAGGCTGTCTGGCACGTCTTATCCCGCATTGGTCTATCCGAGCCAACAGTATATTATTAGGGAACTGTCACTGTTCAGATCGTGGTCTGATTATATGGTGCCCACCTTGGTCAAGCGGTTCGATATGAAATGTAATAAACGACCAGACGGCTTTTTAAAACTCCCTCAATTCAGGGAGTTTTTTTGTGGTCTGCTAAAATGTCAAGAATTTGTGCTAAAACAAACAATAATTTGTCGGTGAAAATGATTAAAGACTTGCGTTAGACTAAAAATATTATATTTTAGCAGTAATGAGAGCGAGGCTTTATGAATACAAAATATAAACGTATCTTGGTTTTGACCGGTGCCGGCGTTTCGGCCGAATCCGGTTTGGCAACGTTTCGGGATGCCGATGGCTTGTGGAACAATCATAAGGTGGAAGATGTGGCAACAATTGAAGCGTTTGAGCGCAATCCGGAATTTGTTCACCAGTTTTATAACGAGATGAAGCCTGAGCTTTTGAAGGCAAGACCGAATCCGGCGCACCTGGCGTTGGCAAAACTTGAACAAGAATATTCGGGCGAGGTGAATATTATCACACAAAACGTTGATACGCTGCATGAAAAAGCCGGAAGTCGAAAAGTGTATCATATTCATGGACAGATTAATCAAGCCGTATGCTTGAATTGCGGGCAAATTCTGGAGACCTGGGATGATGTTGATACCCAAACCGTTTGCCCGCATTGCGGTGTCAGCGGCATGATGAAGCCGAATATTGTCTTTTTCGGGGAAGCGTTGTTGTGTATGGATAAAGTACAAAAACTGCTTGCAGAATGTGATTTGTTTGTGTCTGTCGGCACGTCGGGTGTTGTGTATCCGGCGGCGGGTTTTGTGCAAACAGCTAAATATTACGGTGCTGAAACTTATGAGTTTAATTTAGAGGCGGCGTCTAATAACTATTTGTTTGATAAACATGTTTATGGTAAATGCGGTGAAACACTGCCGGTATTTGTTAATGAACTTTTGGCGGAAACGAAAGAAAGTGAGTAGATTATGAGCGACGAAGATGAAAAAAAGAAATTAGGGTTGAACTTGATTTTTAAAACCATCGTGTACGCATTTGCCGTGTTTGGGGTTTTGTTTATTTTAATTTTGTTGGGCATCTTGGGAATTATGAGTCCGGTTAATGTAGCGGTCAATATTCCGGAAAAAACTGTTTTGGCGGTTGATTTTGATGTGCCTTATGCCGAAGTTCGCGGTGATGATTTTTTTGCCGAGTTTACCGATGTGCCGGTTTATTCTTTTTTTGATTTGATCAGAGCGATTAACGCTGCAGCTGATGATGAGCGGGTTAAGGCGCTGGCGGCAACAGTCAATGTTTCGTCGTTGGGGTTGGCTCAGATACAAGATGTGGTGACGGCAATAGAATTTTTTAAAAGCAGGGGCAAAGAGGTTTATATCCATTCAAACAGCATGGGAGCGTTTGGCGGCGGCACTAAAGAGTATTATCTGGCTTCCGCTTTTGATAAAATTTGGCTACAATCTGCGGCAAGTATCGGTATGACCGGTGTGCATATTGAAGTGCCGTTTTTTAAGAATTTGTTGCAAAAAATCGGCGTCGAGCCGGAATTTTACGCCCGCCGCGAATATAAAACGGCGGCAGAATCTTTAATCAGCAGTGGTTTTACGCCGGCACACAAAGAAGAAATGTCTAAGCTTGGTTCGGGATTGTTTAGTCAGTTGGCGGAAGGTATTGCTCAAGCGAGAGGTTTGGAAGTTGGAGAAGTGAAGAACATTATTGATAAAGCGCCGATTTTCGGACAAGAGGCTGTTGCAGAATATAAATTGGCGGATAAAATCGGATATAAACAAGATATGGAAGAAGAACTTGCCGAAAAATATGATGCTGAAATTATGGATATCAATGATTATATGTATGCGGTTGATGATTATCCGGGAGGTGATTTGCCGCAGGTGGCTTTTCTGGCTTTGGAAGGCTCAATTGAAAGCGGGCAGAGTTTTAATAATCCGGTGCGGGAGGCAATTATCGGTTCGGAAACGGTGCGCAGTCAGCTTGAGGAATTGGGTGAATTGGAAAATTTACGGGCGCTTATTGTGCGAATTAATAGCCCCGGCGGGGATTATGCCGCGTCTGATGAAATTTTTCATGCTTTGAAAAAGTTTAAACAGGATAAAAAAATCCCGATTGTGGTTTCTATGGGCGATTATGCAGCTTCCGGTGGGTATTTTATTGCGTTGGCGGGGGATTATATTGTTGCCGAACCGGCGACAATAACCGGTTCCATCGGGGTCTTGGGCGGTAAGGTTGTGCTTAGTAAGTTATGGAAAAAGTTAAATATCAACTGGGAAGAACTTAACTACGGAAAAAATGCCGGGATTTTGAGCGTCAATCATAAATTCGGACCGGAAGAAAGAAAGCTGTTCAATACTTCGCTGGATATGGTTTATGACGATTTTACCCTTAAAGTGTCTGAAGAGCGTAACATAGACAAGGTTGAAGATATTGCCGGCGGTCGGGTTTGGCTCGGACAAGACGCGGTAGAAAATGGTTTGGTTGATGAATTGGGTGGAATTGAAACGGCTTTAAAAAAAGCTAAAGAATTGGGCGGTATTATTCCCGGTGCAAATTTTGGCTTGATATATTATCCGCGCCGACAAAGTTTTCAGGAAAAATTGGCTGGCTTTTTGGAAAACGGTGGTGGTTTGCCGGCAATTAAAGTTTTGGAAAACAGCGGTATAAATATGGATGAATTCGGGCTTTTGCAACGTTTGCAATATGATGCGGCATTGCCGCCGTTCAAGCTTGAAATGTAAGATTTTGTGCTTGCAAAAAAATGTTCGTGCTGTTAAAACAAAACGCAAAAGTTTTTGATGTTTTTTATAAAGATTAAGAGGCTAGTATGTCAATAAGCAATGAAACGGTTGAAAAAATCGCGTCTTTGTCCAAGCTTAAAATTGATGAAGGCAAGCTTGATGAAACACGCAATGAATTTAATAAAATCCTTGATTGGATGGCTCAGCTTGATGAGGTTGACACCGATGGTGTCGAACCGCTGGTATCGGTTAATGCACAAAATTTGGTATGCCGCGAAGATGTGGTGACCGATGGCAACAAAAAGGCAGAAATTCTGGCTAATGCGCCGGCAAGCGAGTTTGGCTATTTTTCAGTGCCGAAGGTTGTGGAGTAAAGAAAAATGAGCGAATTGACCAAATTAACGATTGCCGAAGCTTTAAACGGATTAAAAGAAAAGAAATTCAGTGCCAAAGAACTGACGGAAGCTTATGTTCATAAAATGGATGAAAATCGTCGTTTTAACGCTTATGTTTCAGAAACACCGGAAATTGCTTTGAAAGCGGCTGAGATTGCCGATAAAAATTATGCTGCCGGTACACCGCGCGCGTTGGAGGGGATTCCTTTGGGAATTAAAGATTTGTTTTGCACCAAAGGTGTACGCACCACGGCTTGTTCGCATATTATTGATAATTTTGTGCCGCCTTACGAATCAACGGTAACCGGGCATTTGTTCAATGCCGGTGCCGTATGCTTGGGAAAATTAAGCATGGATGAGTTTGCCATGGGCGGCAGCAATGAAAACAGTTGTTTCGGTCCGGTGATTAATCCGTGGAGCAAGGATGTGCCGTTGGTGCCGGGCGGTTCTTCGGGTGGCTCGGCAGCTGCCGTGTGCGCCGAAATGTGTGCTGCGGCTACCGGTACGGATACCGGTGGTTCCATTCGGCAGCCGGCGGCTTTTTGTGGTATTGTCGGGGTTAAACCGACTTACGGTCGTTGCTCGCGTTACGGAATTATGGCGTTTGCCTCATCGTTGGACCAAGCCGGACCGATGGGCAAAGATGTGCGTGATTGTGCTATTTTGTTGAAAATCATGGCCGGTTATGATGAAAAAGATTCAACATCGGCACGCAAAGAAGTTCCGGATTTTGAAAAAGTTTTGGGGCAAGATATTAAAGGGCTGAAAATCGGTATTCCGGCGGAATATCGTCCGGAAGGCTTAAATAAAGAAATTGCGGATGCGTGGGATAAAGCGACTGCCATTTTAAAAGCGCGCGGGGCGGAGATTGTTGATATTTCGTTGCCGCATACCAAGTATGCCTTGCCGGTTTATTATATTATCGCACCGGCGGAAGCTTCTTCAAATCTGGCGCGTTATGACGGTATTCGTTATGGCAACCGTGTTGACGGTGCGCATGTTGATGATGTGTATGTCAACACCCGCACGCAGGGCTTCGGTAAGGAAGTCAAACGCCGAATTATGATTGGTACGTATGTTCTTTCTGCTGGTTATTATGACGCATATTATGTTAAGGCGCAAAAAGTGCGTCGGCTTATTCAAAATGATTTTAACGAAGCGTTTAAGCGCTGCGATGTTATATTAACGCCCACATCGCCAACAACAGCTTTTCCGATCGGGGATAAAGCTATGATGGAAAATCCGCTTAACATGTATCTTAACGATGTGTTTACGGTGTCGGTTAATTTGGCGGGACTGCCGGCGATGAGTTTGCCGATTGGTTTGGCATCAAACGGGTTGCCTTTGGGTATGCAGCTTATCAGCCGAGCTTTTGATGAAGAAACAATGTTTAAGGCGGCTTATGCTTTGGAACAAGATGCAGGTTTTAAGAGGAAATAAAAATGGCGGAATATGTTATTGAAACTCCGAAAGGAAAATGGGAAATCGTGTGTGGTCTGGAAATCCATTGCCAGATTATTTCCAAGTCAAAAATTTTTAGCGGCGCTTCCACCGAATTCGGCGATGACGCTAATGAAAATGTTTCGTTTGTTGATGCGGGCATGCCGGGAATGTTGCCGGTCTTAAACAAAGAGTGTGTACGGCAGGCGGTTAAAACCGGTTTGGGGTTGAACGCGAAAATCAACAAATATTCCGTGTTTTCCCGCAAAAACTATTTTTATCCGGATACGCCGCAGAATTATCAAATTACTCAGTTTGAATATCCGTTGGTGGGCGAGGGGGAAATTTTTGTGGATTTAAAAGATGGTTCAACGCGGCGCATCGGAATTGAAAGAATCCATATTGAACAAGATGCGGCAAAATCCATTCATGATCTGAACCCGAAAAAAAGTTATATTGACTTAAACCGTGCCGGCGTCGGTTTGATGGAGATTGTGACCAAGCCGGATTTCCGCTCGCCGGAAGAAGTGGGCGAATTTTTGAAAAAGCTGCGTTCCATTGTGCGCTATCTCGGCACTTGCGACGGCAATATGGATGAAGGTTCCATGCGCTGCGATGCCAGTATATCGGTGCGCCCTTTAGGCAGTCATGAATTGCGTCCGCGGGCAGAGGTTAAAAACGTCAATTCGGTCAAATTTGCCATGCAGGCGGTTGAGTTTGAAGCCAAACGGCAGATTGAGCTTTATGAAAACGGCGAAACCATGCAGCAGCAGACACGCCATTTTAATCAAACGGACGGCAGTACGAAATTTTTGCGATTGAAAGAATTTTCAGATGATTATCGTTATTTTCCGGAGCCGGATTTGCCGCCACTGGTTTTGGATGACGCTTTTATTGAAGATGTCAAAAAAGAAATGGTGGAATTGCCGGATGCCAAAAAAGCCCGTTTTGTTAAAGATATGGGTTTGACGGCGTATGATGCTTCTGTTTTGTGTGAAAACAAAGAAACGGCAGATTTCTTTGAAAAAGCCGCCAAAGGTCATGACGCCAAGAAGGTCGCCAACTGGATGATGGGTGATTTTTTTGCCATGCTTAACGCCAAACGTCTGCCGTTGGAAAAAAGTCCGGTCACGCCTGAAATGCTCGGGCAGTTGGTGGATTTAATCACTTCAAACGTGATTAACGGAAAAACCGCCAAAGATGTGTTTGCCATTATGGCTGAAACTGGTGAAAACCCTGAAAAAATCGTAGAGGAAAAGGGCTGGAAACAAGTGACCGATACAGGCGCTATTGAAAGCCTGATTGATAAGATTTTGGCGGCAAATCCGGACAATGTGGCGGCTTATAAAGCCGGAAAGGTTAATTTGATGGGGTGGTTTGTCGGTCAGGTGATGAAAGAATCCAAAGGTACGGCAAACCCGGCCATGGTTAACCAAATTTTGAAACAAAAGCTGGGCTAAATATGGCAAAAAAGAAAAAAGAACGCAAAATTCCCGAAGTTTTGGTCTTTACGGATATCAATCATTATCCGGATGATTTGGCGTCTTTTGTGGTGTTGGCGTATTTGGCGGATAAAAAGCTTATTAATATCAAAGGTATTATTACTGAACTTGGCACATACGAAGTGCGCCGGCGGCGGGCGATTTATGCCAAAGGGGCGATGGTGGCGCTGGGACAACCGTTTTTACGCGTGGTGCCGGGCGGTGATTATGAAGTGCAAGACGAGGAGGATAATACGTTTCCGGAAAACGAAATAGCCGATATTTTTGCTCAGCACGGTATGACGATTTTAAGAAGCGGCACAACTTTTGTGCAGGAATATATCAAGTCGGTCAAAGAACGAAATGTGTATATTTTGTTAAATGCGCCGTTTCCGGATTTTGCCAAATATATCAAAGCAGCGCCGGAGGCGGTGAAGAAAAAAGTTAAGAAAATCGTGGTTTCCGGTGATGTGCTGCCGCAAAGAGATGAGAAAGATTTTTATCAACCCGATGCAACAAGCTTTAATTTTAAAACCGGCTGGCCCGCGGCGCAGGAGTTGTTTGATTATGCGCAGGAAAAAGAAGTGCGGCTGGTGGTGGTTAGACCGGGAGATGTTAAAGAACTGCAAATGGGGTATGAATTTTTGGAAGGCTTGCAAGCAAGCAAAAATTCGGTTGCACGACAGTTGATTGCCGACAAAAACGATAATCCGGTTTCCATGCAATATGACATGTTATCGGCTTTGGCATTGGCTGATGGTGAATTTAAGCGTGCCGGCGGATTTTTTGAGCAAGAAGAAGGGGAAAATGTCAATGTTTCTTTTGCCAAAGTGGCAGATGTTGAGGCGATGAAAGCGAAATTTTGCGAAATATTTAAAGAAAAACTCATGCCTAAGAAAATATCTCTGGCTCAATTGATGCGGCCGAAAGAAGAAAGCAAGGAGTGATGTTATGGTAAATGCCTTTTTTTTCAACGGATTGATGGCGGCACTCGTTGCCGGTTTGTTTACCGGGGTCGGCGGGTTTTTGATTTTTGTAAAAAAGCGCTATTCAAAAAGCAACATTAATCTGATGCTTAATATTGCGGCCGGGGTGATGTTGGCGGCGTCGTTTTTTGCGCTTTTGGTACCTTCCATGCAAGAGATTTTAACGCTTGGACTCGGCAAAAGCCACGCGGCGCTTTGGTATTGTTTGGCGGTGTTTTTCGGGGTGGCGCTGATTTGGGTGTTAAATGAGTTTTTGCCACATGAACATAACAATATGGTGCGGCACGGACCGCATTTTAGTTTGCGGAAAGCCTGGTTGTTTATCATTGCTATTTCGCTGCACAAGCTGCCGGAAGGGTTGGCAGTCGGTGTGGCATACAGTGCCGAAAATTTGGTTAATCCGGAAAGCCTGGTATTGGGGATAGCTTTACATAATATTCCGGAAGGTTTAACGATGGCGATTTCTTTAATCGGTGCCGGTCAAAGCCGTTTGCGGGCGGCGCTGACGGCTTGCCTTATCGGATTGTTGCAGCCTTTAGGCGCGGTGTTGGGCTTGGCTTTGAGCGGTTTGGGGACGACGTTTGTTCCGTTTATTATGGCGCTTGCCGGCGGCACGTTGTTGTTTGTGGTTATTAACGAAATTTTGCCGGAAACATATGGCTATAAGCAGACGGAAAAATCGGCTTTTGCTGTGTTTGGCGGTTTTATTGTGATGACTTATTTGTTTATGATTTTAGAGTAATATTTCACAGATTTTTCATTAAAAAGCCCCTGTCGACAGTCGTGACAGGGGTTGGGGAAAATTAAAAAAATATTTATGACAGAATTTGAATATTTCCGGCAGCGTTGCGACCCCTGTCGTCATAAACTTCGTAACTAACCTTTTGTCCGTCATATAACTTTTTAATGCCTTTTTCTTCCAACTTGGTAACATGAACAAAAATATCTTTGCCGCCGGTTTCAGGTTGAATAAAGCCATACCCTTTTTTGGAATTGAACCATTTTACAGTGCCCGTAGACATAACGTCTCCTTTCTTGGTTTATATATAGCTTGTTTTACAAAATAGTCCGCCTATATATATTAACAAGAGCAGAATATGACAAAAAGGCTAATATGTCAAGTAAAAATAAATATATTTTTATATAAGCACTCTAAAGTTGTTGCTCAAATGATGATTTTAGATGAAATTTTTTCTTCATATTATTTATATAATCAGTTCTTTCAGCAAATTTTTTATGTTCGTCGGCATAAGAATCCAGTATATGAACGATGGCATTTTGATACTTAGGTTCGTTAAAGGCAATTGTGCATAAATAAAAAACAGCTGCCTCAAATATTTGTTGTTTGTCAGAGCCTAGTTGGGCGGCAATAGCAACATATGGCGGTGTGCAACTTTTTTCAAATTCTTTTTTTGAGATGATATAACTTGTTTTTTGAATAGCGTTTGCTTGTTTGGGGGTGATTTCGTCACTTGGTGCGTCTTTGGACCACCATAGTTTAAAAAATTCTAGTATTTTTTTATTGGCATTTTTGAACATGGTTTTCTCCTTAAATCTTTGCCTAAAAGATAACAGACTTTTATAAAAAAGATATTAAAAAAACATTTGACTTCTTAAATAAAAAAGCGTATGAAAGTTTCACAATTTGCTTATTGCTTTGTCGTCTAATGGTAGGACAGCGGACTCTGACTCCGTTAATCTTGGTTCGAATCCAGGCAAAGCAGCCACCAAAAAAACCCTCTTTATGAGGGTTTTTTTGGTGGCTTTTTTGTCATTGGATGAGAAGCAATGTTCGGAATCGCCGTGCCCGCCGGAAAATGTCGGCGGGCGGCAAGATGGCGGCTGCCTTTAAAAAAGGTCAGCCGCCTATCCAGGCAAGTATGTTTGAGGCAGGTAGATTTATGATGAAACACAAACCCTCTTTATGAGGGTTTTTTTGGTGGCTTTTTTGTCATTGGATGAGAAGCAATGTTCGGAATCGCCGTGCCCG
>CALXZJ010000013.1 GCA_944393235.1 uncultured Alphaproteobacteria bacterium
TGGTTGAAATGCTCGGCGTTTTAGCAATTATCGGGGTTTTATCGGTTGGGGCTATCAGTGGTTATTCTAAGGCGATGATGAAGTATAAGCTCAATAAACAGACCGAGCAAATCGGCAGCATTTTGGATTATGCTACACTGCATTATGACGACTTTGACCGCTTAAACTTAGCGCACACTAACGTTACTCTATTGTTTCAAAAACTTGGTGCTATTCCGGTTGAAATGATAAAGGAACAGAATTCTAATTATATTTATGACGTTTTTAACAACCAAGTCAGCATTTATCATAATTTAGAAGAAAATAACAATTCAAAACCACAATATTACGGGCTTCAAGATTCAATTGGTAAAAACGCTTATGAAATCTGTCGAAATTTGTATCAAACGGCAAAGTTGCGCAGCAGCACACTTTGGATAACCCAATTTGTAAAAAGCAGCGAAAGTAGTATAGATGTTGATGTATCAGGCAACCGCGTTTATGGCGATGCCTATTGTACAGATAATGCCGACTATTGTTTGAAAGACTTATCTTTACAACAAATTCATGACCTTTGTTTATATTGTGATGACAGCTCCGGCAGCTGCCGATTCATATTTTATTGGAACTTCAAATCCGAAGGATAGTTTAATATGAAAAAACAGGCTTTTTAAGCCTGCTTTTCAATTTTTATATGTTTTTCCATGGCTTTCAGGATTGTTTCCCTATCTTCTTCAGTCATGGCATAAAGCGGTATGGAAAATTCACCATACGGTGAACGTCTGCTTAAATGCTGCATCAGCGTGCGGCGATAAGCAACGCCTTCTTTGGGGGTGATGGCGATAATTTCACGCTTTAAGCAACCTGAAACACGTTTTTGTTCGGCTTTGGCAATGTCTTCCCATTTTAGCATGGCGTTATGGTCAATTTTAATGCCCTCATCATTAACTAGCGCCAAACGTTGCGGAAAAATCACCACATACAAAGATGCCGAAAATGAAACTAAACACAAAACTGATACAATGCTTATCCAGCCTAAACAATTGGGGCAAGTGTTGCCTGCCAAAATGACCAGGCACAACAACACAGCGTTTAGAAACACCATTTTTTGCAACTGGCGGTTATCGTAATAAAAACTTTCCATGGCAATCTCCTTATAAAATTTATGCTAATTGTAATCATAAATAACAATTCCTAAAATTTCATTATTTTATGTTGAAAAATTTATATAACCTGATTATAAAAAACTAAAAACATTACCGTTAAAGGAGATTTTACTATGCATTGTACCCGCAAAATTTGCGACGACTTGATTTATATCGGCGCCAGCGACCGTCGTTTGGCTTTGTTTGAAAATATATATCCGATTCCGAACGGGGTTTCTTACAATTCTTATTTGTTAAAGGATGAAAAGACCGTTTTGCTTGATACGGTTGACCATTCCGTTTGCTTACAATTTATGGAAAATCTCAATTATGCTTTGGACGGGCGTGAACTGGATTATCTTGTCATTAACCATATGGAACCGGATCATGCCGCGACTATCGGCGAAATTGCCCGCCGCTATCCGAAAACAAAAATGGTGGTTAATGCCAAAACATTAGCCATGATTAAGCAGTTTTTTGATTTTGACATTGATTCGCGCGCCGTTGTCGTCAAAGAAGGCGATACGCTTTCCGTCGGCCGCCATACATTGACGTTTGTTATGGCGCCGATGGTGCATTGGCCGGAAGTGATGGTTACTTATGATTTGACCGATAAAATTTTGTTTTCCGCCGATGCTTTCGGCAGTTTCGGCGCTTTGAACGGACATCTGTTTGCTGATGAAGTTGATTTTGAACATCAATATCTCGACGAGGCGCGCCGCTATTACACCAACATTGTCGGTAAATACGGTCCTTCGGTGCAAGCTTTGCTCAAAAAAGCCGCCGGCTTGGAAATCAATCTGGTATGTCCGCTGCATGGGCTTATCTGGCGTAAAGATTTAGGGCTGTTTATTGAAAAATATAATTTGTGGAGCACTTACACGCCGGAAACGAACGGGGTAATGATCGCTTATGCCTCTATATACGGCAACACAGAAAATGCGGTAAATGTTTTGGCAAACAAACTTTCGGAAAAAGGTGTGAAAAACATTGCCGTTTATGATGTTTCATCAACTCATGCATCGGTTATTGTCAGCGAGGCGTTTAAATATGACAAGTTGGTGTTTGCTTCGCCAACTTATAATGCCGGTATTTTTCCGCCGATGGAATACGTGCTAAATGAACTTAAAGCACATAATTTGCAAAACCGCACTATTGCCTTAATGCAAAACGGTTCATGGGCGCCGGCTTCAGGAAATTTGATGAAAAACCTGATTGAAAGTCTGAAAAACGTCACTCTGCTTGAAATTATACCGACTCTTAAATCGGCATTGAAAGATAATCAACTTGACGAATTGGAACAGTTGGCAAATTTGCTTTGTAAATAATTTTAGTTAATAAAAAAGCACCTAACGGTGCTTTTTTATTAACGTTCCAGCTTTTTATATTTCAAACGATGCGGTTTGCAGGCTTCATCACCCAAGCGACGGCGTTTGTCTTTTTCATATTCTTCAAAGTTTCCTTCAAACCACTCCACATGGCCTTCGTCTTCATAAGCCAAAATATGGGTTGCCAAGCGATCCAAAAACCAGCGATCGTGCGAGGTTACCAACACGCACCCCGGATAATTCATAATGCCTTCTTCCAACGAACGCAATGTGTCGACATCCAAGTCATTGGTCGGCTCATCAAGCAAAATAACATTGGCGCCTTTTTTAAGCATTTTTGCCAAATGAACGCGGTTGCGCTCGCCGCCGGAAAGCTGGCCGACTTTTTTCTGTTGGTCGGCGCCTTTGAAATTAAACTGACCGACATAAGCGCGCGACGGCATTTGTTTTTTGCCCAGTTCAATAACATCCAACCCGTCGGAGATTTCTTCCCATACGGTTTTATTGGGGCTTAGCTCATCGCGTGTTTGGTCGACATAGCCCAAATCAACCGTTTCACCGATTCTGATTTCACCTTTGTCGGGTTTTTCAGCACCGGTAATCATCTTAAATAAGGTTGTTTTGCCGGCGCCGTTCGGACCGATGATGCCGACAATCGCGCCCTTGGGAATTTTAAAAGACAAATCGTCAATCAAAACCCTATCGCCGAAAGCCTTACTGATATGATTAGCCTCAATCACCAAATCGCCCAAACGCTCCGTCATCGGAATATTGATATAAGCGTGTGTGATTTTGTCTTTCGTTGCCTGCGACAACAGCTCGTCATAGGCGTTAATACGCGCTTTTGACTTAGCTTGCCGCGCTTTGGGATTTTTTTGAATCCACTCTAATTCATTAGCCAAAATCTTTTGACGGGCGCTTTCTTCACGAGCTTCCTGTTCCAGGCGTTTTTGCTTTTGTTCCAACCATGAGGAATAATTTCCCTCATAAGGAATCCCCTGCCCGCGGTCGAGTTCCAGAATCCAACCCGTAACGTTGTCCAAAAAGTATCGATCGTGGGTAACCATCACCACCGTGCCTTTGTAATCTTTCAAATATTGCTCTAACCAAGCGACCGACTCGGCATCTAAATGGTTGGTCGGCTCGTCAAGCAACAACAAATCCGGTTTTTGCAGCAACAAACGACACAAAGCCACACGGCGTTTTTCACCGCCGGAAAGCTTGGTGACGTCGGCTTCCGCTGGCGGGCAGCGCAACGCGTCCATCGCAATTTGAATTGTGCGTTCCAAATCCCAACCGTTGCAGGCGTCAATTTTTTCCTGCAATTCCGCCTGCTTTTCAATCAACGCCGTCATTTCCTCATCGCTCATCGGCTCGGCAAATTTGGCGGAAACTTCTTCAAACTCCTGTAGCAGGGCGCGCGTTTGACCCACGCCGTCCATCACATTTTCCATCACGTTTTTGTTCGGGTCAAGCTGCGGTTCTTGTTCAAGATACCCGACCTTAACGCCATCTGCTGCCCAGGCTTCGCCGTTAAAATCTTTATCCACGCCAGCCATGATTTTTAAAAGTGTGGATTTTCCGGCGCCGTTAACGCCCAAAACGCCGATTTTGGCGCCGGGCAAAAAAGAAAGCGTGATCCCTTTGAACAGTTCTTTGCCGCCCGGAAAAACTTTGGTTAAATTCTGCATGACAAAAACATACTGATATGCCGCCATGTATTCTGCCTCCTGATAAAAAAATTAAAATGTTAACAATGATTATAAACCGTCTTGCATCTGACGTTCGCGCAATGCCCGTTGAAATGCCGGATCGTTGTGGATTTTGCGGGTTTGCTCGGTATAAAGTTTGATGTAGCGTTCTCTGGCATTCGGCTCTTTTTTGTAAACCTGTGTGGCATCATAAGCATGCCGCGGCGTAATAACTGTTCCGTCCGGCATTTTGATTGTGCCGTTGCCGTAAAGGGTGGCTTTAAAAATTGCCTGTTTGTCAAAAGCTTCGGCAATGCTGCGGCAATCATAAAAACCATCTTTAACTTTTGATATAAAAGTGTCGACCTTGTATTCGTTATAAGCTTCCATGCCTTGAGCTTGTTCAGCATCAGATTTTGCCTTTGAAATCATAATTGCGCGCGCTAAAAGCTCAAACGTATCATATTTAGAAGCTTCGCAAGCAAGACCTTGTCCGGACACAATACCCAGCGATTGCATTTCTTCAATATAACTCATTTTTTGTGCCTGCGCCGGATTAAATAACATCCCAAATGCCGCTAAAAAGAATAAAACAAATTTTTTCATGATTACTCCCAATTTTAAAAATTAGGTTTATTATAAGAAAAAGAAGTAAAAATGCAACTAATTTAAAATTTTTAGAGAATTTGTAAAATTTAGGTTGACATTTTTGATGATTTAGCATAAGTTGCGCACAACTGTAATGAGAAGGAATTAGAAAAATGAAATGCTATAGCTCTTTAAAATCAAAGAAAACCCGCGATAAAGACTGCAAATTGGTTCGTCGTAAAGGTCGGGTTTATGTTATTAATAAGAAAAACCCAAAGATGAAATGTCGTCAAGGTTAATTGTGTTTTCATAACATAATTTAGCTCCTTATATTGCGTTAAATTAAAAACCGTTCATTTTCATGAACGGTTTTTAATTTAATCGGCAAATCCTTTTTAAGCAATTTCTTTAAGCAAAAGCGACAAATTGGTAATAAACAACTTAACCGAAATGGCAAGCAAGATAATCCCAAACAACTTTTGTATAACATAAATCACGCCGGGGTTCAGGAATTTTTCAAAGTTTTTAGCCAGTTTGATAACAATATAGACAATTATCATATTCATGAAAACCGCCAATAAAATGTTTATATCTTCAAACTGCGCGCGGATAGATAACAAAGTTGTCATAGAACCGGCGCCGACAATTAACGGAAATACGATTGGGGTGATGGTTGCATCTTTGGGTAAATCCGGACTATCGCGAAAAATTTGAATATCCAAAATCATTTCCAGCGCCATAACAAAAATGATGATTGCACCGGCAACGGCAAACGAAGAAATGTCCAAGTTAAATAGTCTTAAAAAAGCTTCTCCGACATAAAAAAAGCCGATAAAAGCAAACAGCGAAATTATGGCAGCGCGCAAGGCACTGACTTTTTTGCCTTTTTTGCGAAGACTGATAATAATTGGCGTTGTCCCCAAAATATCAATAATGGCAAACAACACAACAAATGCGCTTAAAAATTCACGCCAATTTAATAGTTCTAACATTTGTATCTCCTTAATTTTGAACAGGTCAGATATTGTGGTTGTAACATTCGTTTTTTATAAGTCAACAGATTTTTAATGTGTCATGTAAAAAAAGCTTGAAAAATAATTATTTGCATGTATAAATCTATTTTGTCTTAAAGTACTAATTTGTCTTAAAGTGCTAAGTGTGGTGCGACGCTTATATTAAGATGTTGATTTTCGCACAAGTCCGCCTCAAAATGAGGGTCCGGCATTTATTTGAAACTTTTATCATAATGACAAATACAGAATTTAAAGCTCCCGAAACGACCGAAAACTTTGAAGAATTGCTTAATGAACAATTTGGCAGTAAAGGTATTGTCGGTTCGGTTGTCAAAGGAACGATTATTAATTTAACTGATGACTATGTTACCGTCGATGTCGGTTTGAAATCCGAAGGACGTATTCCGTTGCGTGAATTTGGGCAGAATCCCGAGTTGAAAATCGGTGACCAAATTGAGGTTTTGGTTGACCGTTATGAAGATAAAGACGGCAACATTGTTCTTTCACGCGAAAAAGCACGCCGCGAAGAAGCTTGGATTGGCTTAGAAGCTGCCATGAATGCCGGACAACGTGTTAACGGCATTATCTTTGGTCGTGTTAAAGGCGGTTTCACTGTTGACTTGAACGGTGCGATTGCTTTTCTGCCCGGTTCGCAGATTGACATTCGCCCGATTCGCGATGTTACACCGTTGATGGGTATTTCTCAGCCGTTCCAAATTTTGAAAATGGATCGTTTGAGAGGCAATATTGTTGTTTCGCGCCGCGTGGTTTTGGAAGAAACCAGAGCCGAAGCCCGTGCAGAACTGATTGATACCATCAAAGAAGGCGCCGTTTTGGAAGGTATTGTTAAAAACATTACCGACTATGGTGCATTTATTGATTTGGGCGGCGTTGACGGTTTGCTGCACGTTACCGACATTTCATGGAAACGTATTAATCATCCGGCTGAAGTCTTATCGGTTGGGCAGACCGTAAAAGTTCAGGTTATTAAGTTCAATGAGGATACACAAAGAATAAGCCTCGGTATGAAACAACTTGAAAATGACCCGTGGCAGGCTGTTGCCGAAAAATATAAAGTCGGCGAAGTTTATACCGGCAAGGTAACTAACATTACCGATTACGGCGCATTTGTCGAACTGGAAGACGGTATTGAAGGTTTGGTTCATGTTTCTGAAATGAGCTGGACGCGTAAAAACGTTCATCCGGGTAAGATTGTTTCGACCTCTGAAGAAGTTCAGGTCAAAGTTTTGGAAGTTGATCCGGAAAAGAGAAGAATCAGCCTCGGCATCAAGCAATGCACACCGAATCCGTGGGCGGCTTATGTTGAAGAACATCCGGTCGGTTCAATCATTGAAGGCAAAATTAAAAACATTACCGAATTTGGTTTGTTTGTCGGTTTGACCGATGAAATCGACGGTATGATTCATTTGTCTGACATCGCTTGGGGTAAATCCGGCGAAGAAGCCGTAAAAGATTATACCAAAGGTCAAGACATTACCGCTAAAATCATTGATGTTGATGTTGAAAAAGAACGCATCAGCTTAGGTATTAAGCAGATGGCTGAAAACAATGCGGCTTTGGCTTTGGAAAACTTGAAGAAAGGCGATGTGGTTAAAGCCGTTGTGGTCAGCACCGATGACAAAGGCGTTAACGTTGAGGTTGAAGGCATTGCCGCAACCATCAAAAAAGCCGACTTGTCTAAAGATAAGAGCGCACAGAATCCGGAAGATTATCACGAAGGTCAGGTTTTGGAAGCAAAACTTACCTCAGTTGATAAGAAAAACGGTAAACTCGGCGTTTCGGTCAAAGCTCTGGAAATTGAAGAAGAGAAGAAAGCTCTGGAAGAATATTCCGCAGCCAATGCTTCCGGTTCTTCCTTAGGCGATGCTTTGGGCGAAGCTTTGAAAAAGAATGCTTCTTAAGCTTTAAGCAGCGTTTTTTTAAGGCACTTTGTAACACGCAAAGTGCCTTTATTTTATGGGATGATTTTTATTAGTAGACAGATTATAAAAATACTTGACAAATTTTGTGTAAGTTGTTATTAATGTAGGTACATTCAGATTTTTTATAAATTATTAAAAATTTTTTATTATGAAAACAGTAAAAATTTTGGCATTGTTTGCAATTTGCATCTTTGCCGTGTCATGTAACAAAGAACAGGCCCCTGCTCCGGAACCTGTACCGGAAGTACCGGAAGTTTATCAGCCGCAGAATGTGCAAGAGTTTGTTGACTTAACAAAAGTCAAAACTTACAACTACTACAAAGCACCAAAGGCTGATCTATCTGCCGCATCGGTGGCTGTAACTTATGACGAAAAGGTTTTGTATCAGCCGATTAAAATTAAGTATACTTACGCCAACGGCGATACGTATACTTATACCATTCCTGCTGAATTCGGGTTATGGGCAAATGAAGCCGGCCGCTTACGCGTGGTAACAGATAAACAAAACACCGTATGGCTGCAAGGGCAAACCAAAACCGGTAAGTTCTGTGAATTTGTATTTTACGGAGATCCGGCATTTAACGGCAAAAAGATCAGACCGAACTCTTACCGGAATCTACCTGCCGGCGAAATTGTTTACAGGTAGAGGATTGCTTACTTTAATTAACCTAACTAAACCTAAAACCTAACTAAACCAGGGACGGCGCCAACATCATCGGCGCCGTTTTTTTGTTGAGAAAGAATGATTTTTAAGGTTTGTCGGCAATATATTGCGCCATCGTCTTGTTTGGGCGTATAATATTCGTATAATATTATTCATGCACAATCTTTCTTTGGGGCTGTTTTCAGTTGCAAAAAACAGAAAAAAAGTTTAAGATAAATCTATGTGTTGTAAAGTTTAGCAGGAAAACTCCATGAAAGTATATTTTTGGGCAATTCTTAGCATTTTTTCTTTCTTTTCATTTCCGGTTGGGGCGCAAGTTTGCGGCGAAGATTGTACGACTCCGCCAACGTGTTCTCAGCTTGGTTACAAAAAAGGGCTTACCTGCCCCGAAGGCGGCATTATTTGTCCGTTTGATGCTTCTTATAAATGGTGCAAAGAATATACTTGTGATGATGGGCGCTATTATTCTTCCCCTTTAGCCGGCGATTATACCTGTGCTAAGGTAGAATACCATGGCCTAACCTGTTATGACTGTGTGGCAACGGCAGAAGAAGTCAGCTGCTCGGTCACTGATGAACAAAGTTTGGTTGAGGCTTTGCAATGCGACGATTGTCCGGTTGTTACCGTCTTAAATAATATTACTATTACGAATAGTCTGCCGGATTTGAAAGAAGGACAAACCTTAAAAGCTGCCGACGGACAGACTTATACCATTTCCGTTAATCCGAGCGGCGATATTCAAACCTCTGACCCGGAATTTGAAATATCCCAAGACGGACAAACTATGAAAATGAAATTGTCACAACTGTTTGGTGCAGCACCGGGCATTATCTTAACCACGGCGGCAGGAAGTCGAATCGACAACATCCACTTTGATGTGGCGGCAACGCACAATGTGGATGCGGTGATAGTTCCTCTCGGCGATACGACTTTTAACAACCTAAGCATCGTCATTGACGGCAAGGACGAAGAGAGTGAACGAATGTTTTCTGCCGGGGTTTTTCCCTTGAACCCGGGCGGCAAATTTGCCTTTGAGGGCGATACTTACATTGAGATGAAAAACATTAAAGGACGGCAAATGGCCGGAGGTGTTTTGGATTTTCTATCTATGGCTTCCCCTGAAACAGCTGCTTCCATCACTGTCGACAATATTGACATCCTCCAGGAAAATATTAATAGCGAAAACATATATGGTTTAATATCGAGTAATCTTGATGTTACCGGCGACATCGGCATCCTCCAGGAAAATATCGGCGGCGGTAATCTCGAGGGTCTGAGTCTAAACCTTCTTAACGTTACGGGTGATGTTACCATAACGCAGAATAAGAACAATGTAAATGATTCGCTTATAGGCATGGATTTCCAAAACCTTACCCTGACAAAAGCCGGTGCCCAAATAATTGTCAATCAACATAACAACTCTACAAAATTTAAGTTAATCGGTCTAAAATTTACTCAAAACGCCAAAATATTTGCCGACGATGCAGAAATCATTATTAACCAAGACGGCAACAATGGCTCTACCGGAATCGAAATGAGTAGGGGTGCTACTATAGAAAACACCGACATAAGCATTAATCAAACTAACAATAATGGCCCAATAACAGGGATTGATGTTAATTTTGGTAGTATTATTATAACAGGTGATCCTCTGGTTACTATCAACCAGACTAATAATATTGTATTACAAGGTTTATATGGCATAAACGGCAATCTTACATCCGATGGTAACGGTGTGTTAACCATCAACCAGATCAATAATAATATAGTGGCAAATGTTGTCTATGGTATTAGTGGAAATACTGTATTTTCCGATATCAGGATTGTGCAAGAAGATCTTATCAAAAGTACGACTTCTTCCTCAGCAAATATTACCGCCTTGTATACACATGAACTTCAAAGCGACAGCATTGATATCCGACAAATCGGCAACGATTTTGCTGGTAGTTTTTCCGGATTGAATGCATATACTAACGCACAGATTGGCATTATCAAAATCGAACAACAAGATAATGTTAATATGGAAGATAGCACCAATAACACATTCGGTATTAGAGTCTCAGATAATTTCCAAGCCGACACAGTTGAGATTATCCAGAATGGTTATACTTATCAAACTATGGATGGTGGAAGCAATATATATGGTTTTTTTGCGTCAGCAGTCGCAAAAGATGTCAACATCGGTCATATTTCCGTAACGCAGACAGATTGGCGTTTGGCTGCAATTAACAGCGGTTATGTTGGCCTTTTTGGAATAAACGGCGGCAGTTATGAAAACGCTGTTGTTACACAAAACAATATCGTGTTTGAACATCCGACATTTTCAACAATTTATTGCTATTATACTTTATCGGCTTTGGCCTCTCATACTACCGGCCGTACGCTGTCTATTAACAATTCAGCAATCATTAACCAGGGACAATTTGCAGATAATACACCTATGTGCCAATATGTTATCTATGGTACCGCGAGTATTAACAAAATGACTGTAGACAGGCAATGCGGCAGCTTGGCTTCCGACAACAATTACACCATTACCGATTTAACGGATAATTATACGCCGTGTAAATAGTCGGTTTGTTATTGACGCACCTATTTTCCGTCACGCCACCGACGCGCGTTAGTGCGGCGGTTAAGGCGTCCTTTGGGAGACCCCTAAACTCGGATACTAACGTATCCTCGTGGGGTGACGAGGTGTGGGGACGTTGTCGGCTCATGGGGTGACGAGGTATGTGGGACGTTATTGGTTTGTGGGGTGAAGAGGACTGGAGCATGATGATAAAGAGCCGATTATAAGTTATCCCAACCAATCTCTTTAAAAAAAAAAAAAAAAAAAACGGTTTAGAATGACGAGCAAATACATTCATTTTGCAGTTTTGGGAGAATGTTATGCGCGAAAATGATAGAAACGACCGCCCGACGAACACTGGAGATGCGCAGCCTTGTTTGAGCGACGTGTACAAAAATAGTACACGAGCGAGAAGAAGGCAAGCAGATGCGGTGTTATCCGGGCGGTCTATGGTTGAAATGCTCGGCGTTTTAGCAATTATCGGGGTTTTATCGGTTGGGGCTATCTCGGGTTATTCCAAGGCAATGCTTAAATATAAACTCAACAAACACGCTGAAGCTTTTAGCACTCTTATAGCAAACGGTGTCCGATTTCGAGAATATTTGCATAATTATAACTATGCTGAAGAAACTCATATATTAGATAAAATTTTTTACCAACTAAACCTTGTTCCAGACGGTATGACGTATAAGGGAAGCAAGATTTACGATAATTTTAACAATGTTATAGATATATTATATGATGGTACATATTATCATTTTACAACATACTTAAAAAAAGACGATTCTGGATCAGGAAGCAATATGACCATAGATAATGAAAATAAACAAGTTTGCATCAATATCTTAAACATTGCCCGACAGTTTGTTAATGATGTATATTATGTCCATCAAACCGATGGCTTTGGAAACAAAACTGGCATACTTTACGGTAATAATTACTGTACTTCAAAAGTTAACTGCCTAAAAAATATGTCGATTAGCGATATTGATCAAATCTGCAATACTTGTTATTCCGAAAAAGCTTGCGTGTTATATTTCAATTTAATACCTTGACTGTCTATCTCAAACGTAGGGTTTTGGGGATACAAAAAACCGTGCTTTTTTAAGCACGGTTTTTTGTTATTTGGCTTTAGCCTATTCAGCCGGCGTTTCGGCAGCCGGAGCGTCTTCATTGCTGTGTTCCAGCTGGGCATTGGCTTCTGCTTCACGCTGTGCCAGAATTTCTTTATCATTCTGGGCGGCAACGCGTTTGAGCGAACGCAATACCGTGCCGGTACCGGCCGGAATCAGACGGCCGACAATGACATTTTCTTTCAAGCCACTCAGGTGGTCAACCTTACCGCAAACTGCTGCTTCGGTCAGAACACGCGTGGTCTCCTGGAAGGAAGCCGCCGAGATAAACGACTTGGTCTGCAGAGAAGCCTTGGTGATACCCAACAGCACCGGATCGGCTTCCGCCGGCGTACCGTTCTCGGCAATCACTTTGGCGTTTTCTTCTTCAAAGACGTCACGGTCAACCTGTTCGCCAACCAGGAAGGTGGTGTCGCCCGGCGTGGTAATCTCAACTTTCTTGAGCATTTGTGAAACAATGACCTCAATATGCTTGTCGTTGATTTTCACACCTTGCAGGCGGTAAACGTCTTGAACTTCTTTGACCAGATATTCAGCCAGTTTTTCCACGCCCAAAACGCGTAAAATATCATGAGGCGCCGGCGTGCCTTCAACCAGCATATCGCCTTTTTTGACGATATCGCCATCTTGAACAACCAGGTGACGACCCTTCGGAATCAGATATTCAACCGGTTCGCCTTTGGTCGGGATGACGCTGATGCGTTGTTTGGCTTTATAATCTTTGCCAAACTCGACCATACCGTCAACATCGGAGATAATCGCCTGATCCTTCGGGTGGCGGGCTTCAAACAGCTCAGCCACGCGCGGCAGACCACCGGTAATATCTTTGGTCTTGGAGCTTTCTCTCGGAATACGGGCAATCACGTCACCAACTTTGACTTCCGAGCCGTTATCCACATTCAAGACCGCGTCAACCGACAGATAATAACGGGCTTCTTTGCCGTTATCAAAGTTGACCGGTTTGCCTTTGGCATCTTTTAAGACAATACTCGGCTTCAAAGAAGCGTTGGCTGAAGCTCCGCTTTGCCAATCAATCACCACTTTGGAAACAATACCAGTTGTTTCATCCATGTTTTCTTTGACTGAAACGTTATTAATCAAATCAACCAATTGAGCCGTACCGGCTTTTTCAGAAATGACCGGAATCGTGAACGGATCCCATTCGGCAACTTTCTGACCTTTTTTGACTTTAGCGCCTTCGGCAACCAAAATCGTGGTGCCGTACGGAATGTGATGACGTGATTTTTCACGGCCTTGGGCATCTTCAATGATGATTTCGCAGTTACGAGACAAAACAATCAAATGTCCTGCCGAATCGGTAACTGTGTGTTTGTTTTCCAGTTTCAAAATACCGGCAAACGGAATTTCAATACTGGATTGCTCGGCTGATTTTGACGCCGCACCACCGATGTGGAAAGTACGCATCGTTAATTGAGTGCCCGGTTCACCGATGGATTGGGCGGCAATAACACCGACCGCTTCACCGACGTTGACCGGCGTTCCGCGTGCCAAATCGCGTCCGTAACAAGCCGCACAAACACCGTGTTCGGAATCGCAGGTCAAAACCGAACGGATTTTGACTTGTTCGACACCGGCTTTTTCCACCAGTTCGGCATCGTTTTCATCAATCAGTTTGCCTTTCTTGACCAAAACTTCACCGGTTTCAGGGTGCAAAATGTCTTCTTGAATGGTGCGACCCAAAATCCGATCGCCGATGGAAACAATCACATTGCCACCGTCAACAACCGGACGGACAATAATGCCGCGTTCGGTGCCGCAATCGGTTTCGGTAACAACCACATCTTGCGCAACATCCTCCAGACGACGGGTTAAGTAACCGGAGTTCGCCGTTTTCAAAGCCGTATCGGACAAACCTTTACGCGCACCGTGGGTGGAGTTAAAGTATTCGGACACCGTCAAGCCTTCTTTAAAGTTGGAGATAATCGGTTGTTCAATAATCTCACCGGACGGTTTGGCCATCAAACCACGCATACCTGCCAACTGGCGCATTTGAGCGGCAGAACCGCGGGCGCCGGAGTGAGCCATCATGTAAACGGAGTTGATATAGCCGTGGTCGGTCTTGGAAATGTTTTTCATCATTTCATCGGCCACTTTATCCGTGCAGGCAGCCCAAATATCAACGACCTTGTTGTATTTTTCGCCCTTGGTAATCAAACCGTTTTGATATTGTTGTTCAAATTCTTTGACCTGCTTGGTGGTTTCTTCAATCAAATCTTTCTTGGCAGCCGGAACAATCAAGTCGTCCTTGCCGAAAGAAATGCCGGCTTTGCAAGCGTTGGTGAAGCCCAAAGTCATGATCTTGTCAACCATGATACAGGTTTCTTTTTGACCGCAATGACGATACACCGTGTCAATGATTTCGCCGATTTCTTTCTTCTTCAACAGACGGTTGACCAAAGAAAACGGAATATTCGGGTTCTTAGGCAAAATATCTGATACGATAATGCGTCCCGGGGTGGTGTCCACCAAACCATATTTGGTTTCGCCGTTGTCATCAACATATTCCATGCGGCATTTGATTTTGGCATGCAAATCAACCACTTTGGCGTTTAAGGCCAACATCACTTCGTCGGCATCGGCATAAATTCCGCCCTCGCCCATCACATCATCGGCTTCATAAGTCAGGTAATAAATACCCAACACCATGTCTTGCGACGGCACGATAATCGGTTTGCCGGAAGCCGGAGACAAAATGTTGTTGGTGGACATCATCAGCACGCGGGCTTCCAGTTGTGCTTCAATGGAAAGCGGAACGTGAACGGCCATTTGGTCACCGTCAAAGTCGGCGTTGAACGCCGTACACACCAACGGATGCAGGTGGATGGCTTTTCCTTCAACCAAAACCGGTTCAAAAGCCTGAATACCCAAACGGTGCAAAGTCGGCGCACGGTTTAACAACACCGGATGCTCGCGGATGACTTCTTCCAAAATATCCCACACTTCCGGACGTTCTTTTTCCACCATGCGTTTGGCCGCCTTAATCGTGGTCGCATGGCCGTACAGTTCCAGTTTGGAATATACAAACGGTTTGAACAATTCCAGAGCCATCTTCTTTGGCAAACCGCATTGTTGTAATTTCAATTCCGGACCGACCGTAATCACCGAACGACCGGAGTAGTCAACACGTTTACCCAACAGGTTTTGACGGAAACGACCTTGTTTACCTTTGAGCATATCCGACAAAGATTTCAACGGGCGCTTGCTGGTGCCGGTAATGGCACGGGCGCGGCGGCCGTTGTCAAACAAAGCGTCAACCGACTCTTGGAGCATTCTCTTCTCGTTGCGGACGATGATATCCGGCGCATGCAATTCCAGCAAACGTTTCAAACGATTGTTACGGTTAATCACGCGGCGGTACAAATCGTTCAAATCAGAAGTGGCAAAACGGCCACCGTCCAACGGCACCAACGGACGCAGATCCGGCGGAATCACCGGCAGGACTGTTAAAATCATCCATTCGGGCTTGGTGTTGGAATCAATGAACGCTTCCACAATTTTCAAGCGTTTGACCAGTTTTTTGCGCTTGGCTTCGGAATTGGTTTCTTTCAATTCGGCGCGCATGGAGGCACGTTCAGCTTCCAAATCAATATTTGCCAAAATTTCGCGCAGGGCTTCGGCACCGATACCGGCACGGAAAGCGTCTTCGCCGTATTTATCCAAAGCATCCTGATACTCATCTTCGCTTAACAGCTGATGCAGGGTTAAATCGGTCAACCCCGGTTCAATCACCACATAGCTTTCAAAATACAAAATTCTTTCCAGCGCTTTCATCGGAATGTCGGTCAGCATGGAAATGCGGCTCGGCAACGATTTCAAGAACCAGATGTGCGCCACCGGCGCGGCCAGTTCAATATGGCCCATGCGCTCGCGGCGGACTTTGGAAAGCGTGACTTCAACGCCGCACTTTTCGCAGACGATGCCGCGGTATTTCATTCTTTTGTATTTGCCGCACAAACATTCATAGTCTTTGACCGGACCAAAAATGCGGGCGCAGAACAAACCGTCGCGTTCCGGTTTGAACGTGCGGTAGTTGATGGTTTCGGGTTTTTTGACCTCGCCGTATGACCATGAACGAATCTGTTCAGGAGAGGCAATGGAAATCTTGATTTCGTCAAAACTCTCTTCAGCCGGTTGCTGCTGGCCAAAAAATTTCATTACGTCATTCATATTTATAAAACTCCTTATCCTTAAACTTCTTCGTTCAACATTTCAACATTCAGGCACAAAGATTTCATTTCTTTGACCAAAACGTTAAACGATTCAGGAACGCCGGTGTCAAACGTATCTTCACCGCGGACAATGGCCTCGTAAACCTTGGTGCGGCCGTTGACGTCATCGGATTTGACCGTCAACATCTCTTGCAAGGTATAAGCCGCGCCGTAAGCTTGCAGCGCCCAAACCTCCATTTCGCCGAAACGTTGACCGCCGAATTGAGCCTTACCGCCTAACGGCTGTTGGGTAACCAAGCTGTACGGACCGACGGAACGAGCGTGCATCTTTTCATCAACGATGTGGTGCAATTTAATCATATAAATGATACCCACCGTCACTTTGCGGTCAAATTTTTCACCGGTGCGACCGTCATAGAGGTCTATCTGACCGGAAGTCGGCAGACCCGCCATTTCCAACATACGGTTAATATCGTCGCCGCTGGCACCGTCAAAAACCGGTGTCGCCATCGGGATACCGTCTTTCAAGTTGGAAATCATTTCCATCTTTTCCGGCTCGCTTAAGGTAGCAATTTCGGCTTTATATTGTTTTTCGCCGTAAATTTCTTTCAAGCGGTTGTTTAATTCATCAATC
The DNA here is from genome assembly GCA_944393235.1 of uncultured Alphaproteobacteria bacterium. Lineage (GTDB taxonomy): Bacteria > Pseudomonadota > Alphaproteobacteria > RF32 > CAG-239 > CAAFZY01. The sequence continues at coordinate 16,878 of CALXZJ010000013.1, forward strand.
GTCTTTTCGCCGCGTTTATATTGTTCGCACATTTCGTTTAACTGGCGGCCGAGTTCTTTGGCTGCCCAACCCAAGTGCGTTTCCAAAATTTGCCCGACGTTCATACGGGACGGAACACCCAACGGGTTTAAGACGATGTCAACCGGCGTACCGTCGGCCATATACGGCATGTCTTCCAGCGGCAAAACGCGGGAAACCGTACCTTTGTTACCATGACGACCGGCCATTTTATCACCGGTTTGCATTTTACGCTTGGTGGCGATAAAGACTTTGACCATCTTTAACACACCCGGCAGCAAATCATCGCCGCGTTGAACTTTTTCCACCTTGTCGTCAAAGTGTTTTTGCACCTTGGCAACGCGGGCATCAAAAGCGGCTGCAAATTCTTCAATCTGCGCCATGATGTTTTCATCTTTAACAACGATTTTGCGCCATTGTGCCGACGGGACGGAATCCAACATTTCGGCCGTAATTTTTGACTTCTTGTCAAAGCCTTTCGGCGCATCAACAATCGTTTGACCAATGAGCATTTCTTTCAAACGGGCGTCAAAACTCTTGCGGACGATAGCGATTTCATCGTCACGGTCTTTAGCCAGCTGCGAAATTTCCTGCTGTTCAATGGAAAGCGCACGTTCATCTTTTTCCACACCGCGGCGGGAGAAAACATGAACGTCTACCACCACGCCCTCAATGCCGGGTTGAACACGCAACGACGTATCGCGAACATCGCTTGCCTTTTCACCGAAAATCGCACGCAACAATTTTTCTTCCGGCGTGACCGGTGATTCACCTTTCGGGGTGACTTTACCGACCAGAATGTCGCCGGCCTTAACTTCGGCACCGATATAAACGATACCGGCTTCATCAAGGTTGCGCAAAGCTTCTTCGCCGACGTTGGGGATGTCGCGGGTAATTTCTTCCTGACCCAACTTGGTATCGCGCGCCATCACTTCAAATTCTTCAATGTGCAAAGATGTCAAGACATCATCGCGAGAAATGCGCTCGGAAAGTAAAATAGCGTCTTCGTAGTTCAAACCGTTCCAAGGCATGAACGCCACCAAAACGTTTTTGCCCAAAGCCAGTTCGCCCATATCGGTACACGGTCCGTCGGCAATGATATCGCCGGCTTTGATTTTGTCGCCGACTTTAACGAGCGGCACCTGATTGATGCAGGTGTTTTGGTTGGAGCGGCGGAATTTTTGCAAGCGGTAAATTTCCACACCGACGTTGTTGGCTTTATGATCATCGGAGCGGATAACGATACGATTGGCATCAACCGAATCCACCACACCGTCATATTTTGCCACCAGTGTTGCACCCGAATCTTTAGCCACGGTTGCTTCAATGCCGGTACCCACCAACGGCGCCTCGCTTCTTAACAACGGCACGCCTTGGCGCTGCATGTTTGAACCCATCAATGCACGGTTGGCGTCGTCGTTTTCCAAAAACGGAATAAGAGCGGTTGCAACAGAGACCAACTGTTTGGGCGAAACGTCAATCAAGTTGATTTCCGTGGGCGCGGCATAAACAACCTCGCCGGCTTTGCGGCAGGCAATCATATCATTGGCGAAACGTCCGTCTTCGTTAACCTTGGCATTGGCCTCGGCGATGATGTATTTGCTTTCTTCATCGGCAGAAAGATAAACAACATCTTTGGTTACCACACCGTCAACCACTTTGCGATACGGACATTCAATAAAGCCGTATTTGTTAATGCGGGCATAAGTCGCCAAAGAGTTAATCAAACCGATGTTCGGACCTTCCGGCGTTTCAATCGGGCAGATACGACCGTAATGCGTCGGATGCACGTCACGCACTTCAAAACCGGCGCGATCACGCGACAAACCGCCGGGACCCAAAGCCGACAAGCGGCGTTTGTGGGTGATTTCCGAAAGCGGGTTGTTTTGATCCATAAATTGCGACAGCTGCGAAGAACCGAAGAACTCGCGAATGACCGAGGCTATCGGTTTGGCATTGACCAAATCTTGCGGCTTGACGTTGTTTAAAACTTCGGCGCTCATTTTTTCACGAATGGCGCGCTCCATACGCAACAAGCCCATACGATATTGGTTTTCCATCAGCTCACCGACTGAACGAACGCGGCGGTTGCCCAAGTGGTCAATATCATCCACTTCACCTTTGCCATCACGCAATTCAATCATGTGTTTGATGATGCGCAAAATATCATCTTTGCGTAACGTGCGATATGTATCCGGAGCCTCTTCAAACGGAATATCCAAAGCCAAATTCATTTTCACACGGCCGACCGAAGACAGATCGTAACGCTCGTTATCAAAGAACAAAGCTTTAAACAATTGGTAAGAAGCATCCAACGTGGCCGGTTCGCCTGGGCGCATCACGCGGTAGATGTCCAACAATGCCTCTTCGCGGCAGTGATTTTTATCAGCTTCCAACGTGTTGCGGATGTACGGTCCGACATTAACGCCGTCAATATAAAGAATACTCAACTCATTGATTTTGGCGTCGGTAATCTTGTTTAAAACCTCTTCGTTTAATTCGGCGCCGGCATCGGCAATCACTTCACCGGTTTTGGCATCAACCGCGGCTTTGCCTAAAAACTTGCCGTACAGCTGTTCTTTGGCAACAAGGTAATATTCCAAGCCGTCTTCAGCTAATTTGGCAGCCGTGCGCGGCGTAATCTTTTTACCCTGTTCCCAAACGGTTTTACCGGTTTTGGCGTTGACCAAATCAAAATCAAACTTAACGCCTTTCATGCGTTCGGGAATAAACTTAACCTTCCAACCTTTTTTGGCAGCGACATATTCATCGGCTTCATAGAAGTAATTTAAGATTTCTTCTTTATCCATGCCTTTGATTTCTTCAGCCGGAACTTTTTCACCGGCTTTGATACGGTCTTCGGTTTCTTTGGAATACAAAGAATACAAAACGGAAGTTACCGGCAGTTTGCGGCGGCGGTCAATACGGGCATAAATCAGGTCTTTGGCGTCAAATTCAAAATCAAGCCAAGAACCGCGGTAAGGTATCACGCGGGCGGCAAATAAATATTTGCCGGAAGACATGGTTTTGCCTTTGTCATGGTCAAAGAACACACCCGGAGAGCGGTGCATCTGGGAGACCACCACACGTTCGGTGCCGTTGAAGATAAAGGTGCCTTTGTCGGTCATCAACGGAATATCGCCCATATAGACATCTTGCTCTTTGATGTCATGGATTGATTTGGCACCGGTCGCCTCGTCAATATCCCAAACAACCAAACGCAACGTCGCTTTAATCGGCGCGGCATAGGTCATATCGCGCTTGATGCATTCGTCAACGTCATATTTTGGTTCTTCAAGCTCGTATTTAACAAATTCAAGCTCGCCGTTGCCGGAAAAATCTTTAATCGGGAAAATTGATTTGAAAACTTCTTCAAGCCCAAACTCGCAGTGTTCGCCATAGGCGTCAACGTTGTTGATAAAACTGGAATAAGAACCGGTCTGGACTTCAATCAAACTCGGCATATCAATGACAGAGTCAATCTTGCCGAAGTTCTTTCTTACACGTTTTTTGCTCGTATAAGATTCCTTCATTTTGCTTATATCCTTTTCTTGGTTATGAATTCTGCGGCCATCCTATCGGCATTTTCGGAAGCTGCCCGTTTGCCAAACCCCGCCGGCAGAAGGTTAATAAAAAAACGTTTTTTTTAATCTGCCGCGCACACGTTTTTATAAGCGCATACGCAAAACACGACCGAATCGTCCGAACCCCTAGGCTTAAAGCCAAACTCGGACAAATTCAACCAAATAATTGAAGTAAAACTGCCCGTTTTTTACATTATTTCAGAATAAAATGCAAGCAGAATCTGTTGATAAACTGATAAAATTTTCATGCTTTGGTGACAAGGTGTGTGTGGTTGTCGGCTCGTTCCTCTCTATCACGCCACCGGCGCGCGATAGTGCGGCGGTTTGGGCGTCCTTTGGGAGACCCCTAAACTCGCCGACGTTGTCGGCTCATGGGGTGACGAGGATTGGGGCAATTGCCGGTTATTCCAAGGCGATGTTCAAATATAAACTCAACAAACAGAATGAACAATTAAGTACTCTCATCAACGCCGGTTTGCGTTATGCCGGAACATGGAATTTTACCCAAGATACGATGCTTGTTCCTTATTTCATCAAACTCGGAGAAATTCCAACAGAAATGACTTCTAATTCTAATGATGTCATTTATGATGTTTTCGGTACAGCCATAAATGCTGCTTATACTATTGCTCAAAACGGTTCTCATTATACACAATTTTTCATACGTTTAGATACGACAAAAAACAATACCTACATATCAAGCATCTGTCACAATATCATTAACACTATTAAAGAATTTCACGACCATGCTAATTTAAAATATGTGTCTACACTTGGGAGCAGTAATGATGGTGGTTTCTTTGCTTACACTTATTATGGTGATGCTTATTGTGATGGTACTAATAAGTGTCTGAAAGATATGGATATTGAACAAATAGACAGCTTTTGCCGATATGCTTCCGGAAAAGATAATTCTCACATCAAATTGGTATGGACAGAATAAACGAAGCAAATACAATTTTATTTACCATAAAAGCAAGCCGCTTGTTTTCAAGCGGCTTAACTCTGTTCTACCATTTTTAAGCGGGATTATTCATCTTCCGGCGCGGTTTCCGGTTCGTTAACCGTGTCAACCGCGGCTTCGTCCACATCGGCAGCGCTTTCGCCCAAGACCTCGGAACCGGTTTCTTCTTCCAACTCCTCGTCATCGCCTTCATCGGCATTGAGCCAGGTAACTGAAACCACGCGTTCGTCCTCGGCGGTGCGGAACAAAATCACCCCTTGGGTTTTGCGGCCGGCAATGCGGATGTCTTCCACCGGCATACGGATGAGTTTGCCGCCGTCGGTAACCATCATAATCTGATTATCGTTTTCAATCGGGAACGAGCTGACAACTTCTTTGTTGCGCGCCGACATTTCCATGTTGGCAATGCCCTGCCCGCCGCGGCCGGTTACACGATATTCGTATGATGATGACCGTTTGCCGTAACCTGAAGAAGTGACGGTTAAAATAAACTCTTCATTTTCCTGCATCGCCTTAAACTGTTCAACATTCAAAACCGAAAGGAGACCGGTTTGTTCGGGCGAAATCGTCACATCGTCGCCGGTTTCGGTCTGCATATGTTTCAAGGCGGAAGAAACTTTTAAGTATTCATCACGCTGTTCGGAGGTGGCATCCGTATGTTTCAACATTGACATGGAAATCACCTCGTCGCCTTCTGCCAGCTTGATACCGCGCACACCGGTGGAGTTGCGGCCGACAAACACGCGAACCTCGGTTACGGGGAAACGTATGCACTTGCCGCTCTTGGCTGCCAACATCACATCGTTGGCTTCGGTGCAGAGCATCACATTGACCAGTTTGTCGCCCTCGTCAAGTTTCATGGCGATTTTGCCGTTGGATTGGACATTAACAAAATCCATCAGCGAGTTGCGGCGGACATTGCCTTGAGCCGTGGCAAACATGATTGACAAATCGCGGCAATCTGCTTCGTTTTCCGGCAACTTCATTATGGCGGTGATGTTCTCGCCCTCATCAAGCGGCAACAGGTTGATAAACGGCTTGCCTTTGGAGGTCGGCGACCCCAACGGCAATTTATAAACTTTCATCTTATAAACCAAACCCTTGGAAGAGAAGAACAATACCGGCGTGTGGGTTGAGGCCACAAACAAACGGGTAACAAAGTCTTCTTCCTTGGTCGCCATGCCGGATTTTCCCTTGCCGCCGCGTTTTTGCGCTTTATAGGCGTTGAGCGGCACGCGTTTGATATAGCCGGCTTCGGTAACGGTTACCACCATTTCTTCACGCTGGATAAGCGATTCAACATCGGTGTCATATTCAATGTCTTCAATTTTAGTCAAACGCGGGGTGGCGTATTCATCTTTGACTTCAACCAACTCATCGCGCATGATGCCGTAAAGTTTTTCACGCGAGGCTAAAATGGAAAGATATTCTTTAATATCTTCGCCGAGGCCGGTTAATTCTTCATGGATTTTTTCACGCTCCAAACCGGTCAAACGCTGCAGTTTCAAATCCAAAATCGCTTTAGCCTGATCTTCAGACAAACGATAAACTCCGTTTTCCACCTTGCGATCCGGTTCGTCAATCAGTTTGACCAAAGCTTCAACATCGCCGGCTGGCCACGCTCTGGCAAGCAGCGCGTCTTTAGCCTCCTGCGGGCTGGGCGCGGTGCGGATTAATTCTATTACCGGATCAAGGTTTTCAACCGCAATCGCCAAACCAACCAACACATGGGCGCGGTCGCGGGCTTTGTTTAATTTATAAATCGTGCGGCGACGAATCACCTCTTCACGAAACTCCACAAACGCGGCAATGATTTCCTTTAAGGTCATCATCATCGGGCGACCGTGATTAATCGCCAACATATTCATGCCGAAGCTCGTTTGCAACGGTGTGTATTTATAAAGCTGATTTAACACCACATCGGCTTGAAAATCTTTTTTGATTTCAATCACCACGCGCACGCCCTGACGGTCGGACTCGTCGCGGATGTCGGAGATGCCGTCCACCCGTTTTTCTTTGACCAGTTCGGCAATGCGGGTAACAAGCGCGGCTTTGTTGACTTGATACGGAATCTCATGGACGATGATGGCTTCTTTGTCTTTGCGGATTTCTTCAATCGTGCATTTGGCGCGCATCATCACCGAGCCGCGGCCGGTCAGATAAGCTGATTTGGCGCCGCCTTGACCCAAAATCAAACCACCGGTCGGGAAATCAGGCCCCGGAACGATATTGACCAGCTCATCGGGCGTGATGTCAGGATTATCAATATAAGCGCAGCAGGCATCAATCACTTCGCCCAAGTTATGCGGCGGCATGTTGGTTGCCATGCCGACGGCGATACCATTGGAGCCGTTGACCAGCAAATTCGGAAAACGTGCCGGCAAAACCGTCGGTTCCTGCACGCTTTCATCATAGTTGGGCATAAAGTCAACCGTGTCGTACTCAATGTCTTCAATCAGCTTGTGGGCGACCTTGGCAAGTCTGGCTTCGGTATAACGCATAGCCGCGGCGCCGTCGCCGTCCATGGAACCGAAGTTGCCCTGCCCGTCTATCAGCGGCAGACGCATGGAAAACGGCTGTGCCATGCGCACCATAGCCTCATAAACCGAGCTGTCGCCGTGCGGGTGGTATTTACCCAAAACCTCGCCGACGATACGGGCAGATTTGCGATAAGGTTTGGTGCAGTCATAGCCGTTTTCATACATCGCATAAATAATACGGCGATGCACCGGTTTTAAGCCGTCGCGGACATCCGGCAACGCACGGGAAACAATCACGCTCATGGCATAATCAAGATATGAGCGGCGCATTTCCTCGGTAATCATGGTCGGGGTAATGTTCTCGGCCGCGGTCGGCACGCCGGCAATTTCGTTTTCTTCCATAGATTTTTCCTTATATTTTAATTTTTCAACTGCCGGCAATATAGCAAAAATCGCTTTCGGGCAAAAGTTTTTTTTGAGATTTATACCCAGTATAAAACATCACTTTTTTCTCTATGGGCAAAAAAAGCGCCTTAAAACGGTTTTTGCTCCTTAAAAGTTAACAATTAAAATTAATAATCTCGCTTTTTTTGTTTGTTTTCAGGAAAAAATGTGCTAATCCCTATGATAGGAGATGATATGAGCGAAGAAAACAAAACAACTTTAGTAAACAGATTATGGCGGTTGTGCCTGCGGTCACCGGTGAGCGTGCTGGCCATCGTGCTGTTGGCTTATTATGGGTTTTTGGCATTCGTTTTGGGAAAAGATGCATTTTTAAACAAAACGATTATGCTCGGCATCGTGTTTTTATGGGGCGTGTGGTTCTTTTTAAAAAACATTATCAAAATTCTGTTGATTGTCGCTATCATCGGTTGCGGCGCATACGGTTGGTATCGTTACGCTAATATGGACCGGATAAAGTGCGAAGAAAGCGGCCGCGAATGGAATGAAACCACCAAAACTTGCGAAGACAAGCTCACTTTTTGGCAGGAAATTCAAAACAAATGGGAAAAGTTCAAGAAATCTGCCGTTGTTGTGGAAAAAATCTCCGATAAAGAACATACCAAAGATAAAAAAGATGAAGAAAAGAAATAATAGTTTTGAGAATCCTTATATTTAACTGTTTTAGCATTTTATATGTGTGGTGTTTTTTTATCATGTATTTTAAAAATGCGTAAGCATTCAAAGTAAAGCTTCTGTCGCACATCACTTTCCCGTCACGCCACCAGCGCGCAATGGTGCGGCGGTTAAGGCGTCTGTCGCACGTTTGAGAAGAGATGCCTTATCCTCGGCGTTTTCAACACCTCGGAGGCATGACAGAGAAAAAAGGAAGAGATGCCTAATGGCATGACGATAGATTGTAAATTATCTGCAAAATGCCGATAAATGTTTTTTCTATTATATTTTCCGTTATTGTATTTTCTTTTGAAACACAACACTATAAATAATGCAAAGAACACCACAAATGCAGCCACATCAACCATTCCAAAATTGCCATTTGCCAAAGAAAACAATAAGGAGACAACACAAAAAAATCCCCGACAGAGGGATTTTATAGGTTACTTCAGGAAATTAATTTTCAACGAAACCACCGGATGCGGAAGTTTGTGCAGAAGATGGTTCTTCTTCAAGTTTGGGTGCCGGTTCGGCAGATTTATTTTCGTCTTTATGTTCTTCAATTTTGTCTTTAGCAGCCTGATAACCGTCTTTAATGGTCTCTTTGGTTGAATCATAGCCATCGCGGATGACACGTTTAGTCCCCTGTGCCACATCGGAAGAAATTTCCCCAACCGTTGAATCGCGGTTGAACGTACCTTCATAAAAACCGACACCTAACAGATAAATCACAATGATAATCAAGGCGTATAAAAGATATTTGAGCAATGTTCCCATGATAAAAAAACTCCTTTGTTGAAACTGTTTTCAGTGTTTCAGATAATCACAGCTCAAAAAATTTCAAGGCAAGGATTAACGACGGGCAAAGAGTTTTTCAATATCGCTTAATTTTAATTCAACATAGGTCGGGCGTCCATGATTGCATTGGCCGGAATGTTCGGTTTTTTCCATATCGCGCAACAGACGGTTCATCTCATCAATATTTAAACGCCGTCCGGCACGCACGGAGCCATGGCAGGCAATGGTCGCACAGATGTGATGCAGTTTGTCGGTTAAGGAAAACTCCCCGCCCCATTCGGCGATTTCAGCCGCCAAATCCATCACCAAGCGGCGGATGTCGGCACCGCTTATCAATGCCGGAATCTCACGGACGATGACCGCTTGTTGGCCGAATTCTTCAACCACCAACCCCATTTGTGCCAAATTTTCGGCTTGCGAAAGAATGTTTTCTTTTTCCGAGGCACTTAAGTCCACAATTTCCGGAATCAAAAGCATCTGGGTGACTACTTTTTGACCGGACGTCAAAGAGCTTTTTAATTTTTCCATCACTATCCGCTCGTGGGCGGCATGCTGATCAATGATGATAATGCCGTCTTCGGCTTGAGATATGATGTAAGTGTCATGAAATTGGGCTTTAGCCAAACCCAACGGGCCGATTTCATCAGTTTGGGCATCCGAAGCCGGTTCTTCGGTTTTGACCGAATAAAGGCGTTCCAATTCCGGCAATGGATTTTGCACACGGCGCGGCGCTGAAAACGGCGGTAACGGCGTATGAGCATGAACTTTAGGTTCCGGCATTTTCATCTCAAATGCTTCTTCGGCAAAAGAAAGCTTTTGTGGTTGTACCGATGTTGTCTGCGTTTGCGACGGATTAAAAGACGGAATATTATCATGTACAAAAGCGGTTAAATCCAGAGTGTCCGCCACGGCTTTATCGCCCAAAGCCAACCCATGGCGAATGGAACCGACCAACAAACCACGAACGGCTGCGGCATCATAAAAACGAACTTCGGCTTTGGTCGGATGCACATTGACATCAACATAAGCCGGATCAACATCAATAAACAACGCGCATAACGGATAGCGGTTTGAGGCTAAAACATCTTGATATGCACCCTTGATTGCGCCTAAAAGAAGTTTGTCGCGCACCGGACGGCTGTTGACGAACAAATATTGCGACAAGGAATTGGCTTTATTTAAAGTCGGCAGGCTGACATAACCACCGATACGAACATGTTCACGAGAAGCGTCTATTAAAATTGAATTATCGGCAAATTCTTTGCCCATTACCTCGCCAATGCGTTTTAACCTTGCCTCCAAAAGCTCCCCCGAACAGGCATTTAAGGATATGCGTCTGCGGCCTTCGCTTGTCAGATAAAAAGCTATGTACGGATTAGCCATGGCTATGCGGTTGACAATGTCAATGCATTGCGCCGCTTCAGCACTATCAGCTTTCAGAAATTTTAAACGTGCCGGCGTGGCATAAAACAAATCGCGCACTTCAATACGCGTGCCCTTTGAAAGGGCTGCCGGTGTAATTCCCGATTTGTGCCCACCGCTAATATCAAGCTTCCATGCGTTTTCAGAACTTTGTGCCCGCGTTGTTATCGACATGCGCGATACGGCAGCAATTGAAGGCAGTGCCTCACCTCTAAAACCTAAGTGTTTGATATTGAACAAATCATCATTTGGGAGTTTAGAGGTGGCATGGCGTTCTACAGCCAAATTTAATTCTTCGGCAGACATACCTTTACCATCATCGGTAATGGAAATCAGATTTTTTCCGCCGCCGGCTAAATCAATTTCTATTCTTTCTGCCCCTGCATCTATGGCATTTTCTACCAACTCTTTAACAACCGAAGCGGGACGTTCTATGACTTCGCCGGCAGCTATTTGGTTTATCAGGTTATCCGGTAAAATGCGAATAGGCATGCTTTTGACCTCTTAATGTTTACTTGCGAAACGCCTTGATTGCTTTAATCAACGACAAGGTGGAAGAATCATGATTGACGGCAAACGCCGTTCCTTCCAATTCGGGCAGTATGTTTAACGCTAATTGTTTGCCGAGTTCAACCCCCATTTGGTCAAATGAATTGATGTTCCAAACCATCCCTTGTATAAATATTTTGTGTTCATACAAAGCAATCAACATACCAAGTGTAAAGGCATCAATTTTTTTGCAAAGCAATGTGTTCGACGGACGGTTGCCGCTGAAACTTTTGTATTTTTTTAAGGCTTCGACTTCTTCTTTGTCTTTTCCTGCTTTACGCAGTTCTTCGGCAGCTTCGGCAACGGTTTTGCCACGCATCAAGGCTTCGCTTTGCGCCAACACATTGGAAAGCAAAATTTGATGATGATTGCCGATTTCATTGTGTGATATCGCCGGTGCAATAAAATCTACCGGTACAATTTCGGTTCCTTGATGCAGTAATTGGAAAAATGAATGCTGAACATTGGTTCCGGCACCACCGAACAAAACAGGTCCGGTCGCGTATTTGACAAAGTTATTCTCTCTATCAACCGATTTGCCATTGCTTTCCATATCCAACTGCTGCAAATAAGCCGGCAAATATTGCAGATATTGATCATAAGGAATAACGGCATAACGATGAATGTTAAAGAAATTGTTGTACCAAATGCCCAACAATGCCATGATAACAGGCATGTTTTCTGCCAATGGGGCGGTGCGGAAATGCTCGTCCATGGCATAAGCACCTTCCAAAAGCTTTTCAAAATTTTCAAAGCCAACGGCAATGCAAATAATCAAACCGATGGCAGACCATAATGAATAGCGTCCGCCGACAAAATCCCAAAATTCAAACATGTTTTCGGGATTTATACCAAACTTAATAACCTCTTCCCGATTGGTGGAAAGTGCGACAAAATGTTTGTCAACCGCGTGTTCGCCTAACGCATTGACCAACCATTTGCGGCAGGTTTTGGCATTGGTTAAAGTTTCAATCGTGGTAAATGTTTTGGAGGCAATGATAAACAAGGTCGTTTCCGGATCAAGTTTGTTTAACACCTCAGCGCAAGCCGTTCCGTCAATGTTGGAAATAAAATAACAATTGATGCCTTTAATCCAATATTTGCGCAAAGCTTCGCAAACCATTACCGGCCCTAAATCTGAGCCACCGATGCCGATGTTGACGATATTGGTTAGTTTTTTGCCGGTATAACCTTTGAATTTTCCAAAGCGGACAGCATCGGAAAAGTTTTTCATTTTTAACAAAACTTCGTTGATTTGCGGCATAACATCTTTGCCGTCGCTTAACATCGCCTGCCCCGAACGATTGCGCAACGCAACGTGCAAAACCGAACGGTTTTCGGTATAATTGATTTTTTTGCCTTCAAACATGGCTTTTATTTTTGCGGGAATGCCGCGTTCTTCTGCCAAAGCCAGCAACCCTGCCATGACTTTATCATCAATTCGGTTTTTAGAATAATCCAAAATCAAATCGTCTACGCGTAATGTATATTTTGCTGCGCGCTTATTATCAGCGGCAAACAGATCGCGCATTTCAATTTTTCTGAAACGTTTATATTCGCTTTCAAGTTTTTTCCATGCTTTTGTTTTTTCTTTATTCTTATGAAGTCCGAACATTTTATTACTCCTGATTATTAATATTGCCAATCACAACTTCCATTGGCATAACAGAAAAATATTTGGCGGCGGCTTGATTAACCTCTTCTAATGTTACCGCTTTAACATAACTGTTTCTTTTTTGCAAAAAGTCAAGCCCAAGCTCATATTTTTGCATTGCTGCCAGCATATCGGCGAGCCCGGCAATCGAATCAAAACGCAAATTATATGAGGCTAACAAATAATTACGAGCATCTTCAAGTTCTTGCTCAGTAACGCCGTTTTGTGCCATTTTTTGCCATTCGGTATTTATAATTTCTTTTATTTTGGAATAATTTTCCGGCGTTGAGGAAAATTGACCCAAAATAAGCGGCGTTTTTTCATCGGTTGACAAATATGTGTACACACCGTAGGTCAGCCCTTCTTTTTCTCGCGCGGCAAGCGATAAACGCGATGTCAAGCCAGCGCCGCCAAAGATATGGTTGGCAATATACAAAGGATAAAAATCTTCAGCCGAGCGCGTCGTTCCGGCTGCAGCAAAGCTGCTGATGACTTGCGCTGTTTCGCGTTTGAGGTTTTTGGTATGCGGTTTAAGATTCATATTTGGCGACGGAACATCCTCTTTGGCGTTATGCTTAGGCAGGTCTGCAAAAATTTTTTCAACGGCGGCAGAGGCTTCCTTTAGGGTTATATCTCCGGCAACGGCAATTATCAGGTTATCTTTGGTTAGTGTATTTTGATGCCAATCTTTTAAATCTTTTGCATCCAGAGAAGCAATATCTTCTTTTTTGCCTAATGGATTGCGTCCAAACGGGTGTTCATCTCCAAACAACTCTTTAGCAAAAGCCAGACTTAAAATTGAAGCCGGATGTTCTTGTTGAATTTTTAAAGCTTCAAGATTTTGTTGTTTTTCAATTTGTAAATCCCGCATGGTAAAATGCGGCGAAATTAAAGCAGAATGCAATAAGGCATAAGCTTTTTCACGATTTTTAGAAGGCGTTACCAAGCCGCCGGACAAATCTTCTCGTCCGGCTGAAAAAGCTATATGAATACCATTTAATTCCATTTCTTCTTGAAATTGCTGCCGGTTGAAATTGCCCGAACCATAAACCAGCATGTTTGCTGCTATACCGGCTCTGCCGGATTTGTTGACAGGATCATAGGCGTGGCCGCCTTGCTTGAAAATAAAGCTCATGGCAATAATTGGAATGGTATGTTCTTCAATCAACCAAAATTTAATGCCTGAAGATGTGATAATTTCGACCGGTTCTTTTTCAAAAGTTTTTTCTTTCAGGATAGATGTTTCGTTTATTTTTTTAGCATCAAAACCCGGTTTTATAAAAAAACGCCCCCCTACCCATGCGGCATAAACCATAGCCGCGACAACCATCAACTTCAAGACGGCATGAAAAAATTTGTGGCGGTGATAATGATAATGCATTTTATTTATCCTCCTTTTCTGCCGGCATCAAGTATCCGGTTATTGAGGTTGATGAAGAAAGCATATCCGAAACGGCTTGTTTGATATCAGAAAGCGTTACATTTTTGATGTTTTCTTCATAATCATCAATTTCATTAATATTTATGCCTAAAGCCGCCATTTGACCAACAAGCATGGCTGCATCTTCCGGATTATCGCGTATATACACCAGTCCGGAAACCATTTTATGTTTTTCTTTTTCTAATTTATCTTCATTTAAGGAAACTATTGAATCTTTTAGAGCCTTTTGCAGTAAACGTTCTGTTTCCGCTGCAGTTTTACCGGCAGCCGGCACTGCCGAAAAAGAAAATTCACCTTTGCCGCGTGATAAGGCACTATATGACGAACCTGCCGCCGCAGCTTGTTTTTTTAAGACCAATTCACGGTTAAGAAACGAATTATCCCCTTCGCCGAAATATTTGGAAAAAACCATTAAAGCGTAGGCTTGTTTTGAATTTTCTTGTAATGAAGCAACAATATAGCGGTTGACGACTCTCGGTGTTTTAATTTCGGGATGAAACATTTCCAGTTGATAAACCATTTTATTTTTGCTCGGTAAAAGACGCGTGTCGCTTTTTTGCTCCTTTTTGCCGGAGTTTTTAATGTCTCCAAAATATTTTTCAGCCAGTTGCTTTGCCGTCGGCACGTCAATATCACCGGATAAGATCAATACGGCATTGGCCGGTGAATAGTAGTGTTGATAGAATTTTTTGACATCTTCGGGCGTTAAATTTAATATTTCTTCTTCCGTTCCGGTAACCGGACGTTCATAGGGCGTCCCCTGCCATAAAATTTTATTCATAGCTTCGGCAAACTGAGCCATCGGGTTGTTATCTATCCGCTGTTTTCGTTCCTGAAATACAATCATCTGTTCTTTATCAAAAGCTTCCGTATCAAAATCAAGATTAACCATGCGATCTGCCTCTAAAGCCATGGCAACTTCTAAACGGCTGATATCAACAAACTCATGATAAGCGGTAAAATCCGTTGAGGTAAAGGCGTTGCTGTCGCCGCCGTTTTGGGTGATAATATCATTAAAGCCTGAGCCCGGTACTCTTTTGGTGCCGCGGAACATTAAATGTTCCAACAAATGCGCTACGCCGCCTTTTCCTACCGGTTCATCAATACTGCCGGCTTTGTACCAAAGCATTTGTTTAACAATCGGCGCTTTGGTATTGCTGACAACGATAACCTGCAAACCGTTATCTAATGAAAATTTCTCCATTGGCAGCAATTTTGCTTTGGCAAATAACGGAAATAATAAAAACGCAAAAACAACTGCCAATACTTTCTTTTTCATCTTTTACCTCAATATTTATTCCGGCAATGTATTAAAATCCGGCGGCAAATCAAGCGGCTGACGAGCCACAACTTTTGTTTCATCAGGCATGCTGCGATTTAAGCCTAAATCTTTCTTACTTAAACCACAGGCGCATAAAACACAAGAAAGCAGCAACATTACACTCAGCATTTTTTTCATTTTTTGACCTCCTTTAGTGAGTTTTTTTAGGATTTATCAAACCATGGACTATAATTAGAAAAGCACCGACACAAATAAAGCTGTCTGCGGCATTAAAAGCCGGCCAGTGCCAATCATTATAATAAAAATCCAAAAAATCGTAGACAGCGCCAAAACGAATACGGTCAATCACATTACCGAGCGCTCCCCCGATAATCAGTCCCAAAGCTGTTTGAACTAACGGCGATTGTTCATGCCGAAGCCACGAAAGCAAAAAAACAATTACGCTCAGAGCAAAAGCTGACAATAAGATTGTTCCCCAAACACCACCATCATCAAATAAAGAAAAACTAACACCGGTGTTCCACGCTTCAACCAAATTAAAAAACGAGGTTAGCATCAGCGGCGGCGTGACATCCGTAAAAACATTCATGACCAGCCATTTACTAAATTGATCAACCATACATGCCAAAACGGCTATACTTATACCTAAAATCAACACATGCTCCGTTACTAAAAATCACACGTTATTATAAGAATTTTATGACTCAATAAAAGCCCCTTTATTGAAATATATACAGAAAAAATTTATAAAAAAGTTTTTAGAAAAACATTTTTTTGATTTATCAAGCACATGATATGGCCGGCAGAATGAATTGTCAGAACATGCCTTTTTTCCTAAAATAAATAATCGTTAAGATGGTTGCCAGTGCCGATATGGCCATCACAATCATAAAACCGTAAGGATTTCCGGCGCCCGGAACCGGAACGTTCATCCCCCAAAAACTTGCCAACATGGTCGGAATAGAGAGAATAATCGTTATAGCCGCCAAAAACTTCATAACCAAGTTCAAATTGTTATTAATGATTGAAGCAAAACCATCCATCATGCCTTCCAAAATGGAACGATGCATATCAACCATTTCAATGGCTTGTTTGTTGTCTACAATCACGTCCTCAAGCATATCAATATCATCATCCGTGAATTTGACTACTTTTGATAACGCCGGCGAATTAATCATGCGCAGGATTTTTAACAAAACTAAATGGTTGTCTTTTAAGGCCGTGGTAAAATAAACTAAAGACTTTTGAATTTCAATGAGCTTGAACAAAGCTTTATTTTTGGTTGTTTTGCGCAAAGAATATTCAATTTCTTCGGTTTTTTGGTTTATGATTGCCAGATATTTTAAATAAAACTGCGTACATTTGGATAAAATATTTAACAAAAAGCGCCCACGCTCACGCGTATCAAAAGTTTTGGCGGTATTTTTGTTGAATGCGCCGATAATACGATTTTCGCGCGAGCAGATTGTTATAAAATTATGCTTAGTAAAGAACAAACCGCATGGCAATGTATCAAATTTTCCGTCATCATCCATCAGCGGCAGATTGACGATTAAAGACAAAACACCGTCTTCAAATTCAACACGGGAGCGCTCATCCAAGTCAAGAGCATTTTTAAGCATGTCAAAGTCTAGCTTTAACTGTGATGAAACTTTTTCCATTTCATCAACGCCGGGATTTATCATATTATACCAAGAAAGCGGTGCAACGCGGTTTTTTTTAAGCTTAACCAGTTTGCCGCCATCTTCAGATTTATAAATTCTTAACATGACAAACCCTCCTCTGCTTTAACAAACATATTGATTAATGTTTACGATATTTTTCAAGAAAGATTTTTTGGTGCGGCCGAAAGGACTTGAACCTTCACGAACTTAGTTCATAACGACCTCAACGTTACGCGTCTACCAATTCCGCCACGGCCGCACTTTTTTATGAAAGACATGCAACAGATATTCCAGAAATAAAAAATAATCAAGAGTTTTTTTCTAGGTTTGCATAAATTTTGTGAAAATTATTTTTTTAAACGCTCTAAATTGCTAAACAAATCTTGGCAGCAACATAATGATTTTTGTAAATTACATCTAAAAGACTTGACGTTTTGTACTGTCATGTCACCAATGTGCAATTTTCCCTTTCCCGCCACGCCACCGACGCGCGATAACGCGGCGGTTGGAAGATCCCTAAACTCGGATACTGGCGTATCCTCGTGGGATGACGGGATGTAGGGTTGTCGG
Source organism: uncultured Alphaproteobacteria bacterium (assembly GCA_944393235.1). GTDB lineage: Bacteria > Pseudomonadota > Alphaproteobacteria > RF32 > CAG-239 > CAAFZY01. Next base: position 34,420 of record CALXZJ010000013.1, read on the forward strand.
CAGTGGCATGACAGTAAAGTGCATATTGCGTCTACCGGTAGAAACTTATCCCCACCAGACTCTTTAAAATTGC
>CALXZJ010000014.1 GCA_944393235.1 uncultured Alphaproteobacteria bacterium
AAAACAAATAAAAGACAAATGAGAAACCGTTTTTTTTTTTTGCAACTTTAAAGTTTGACCGGCGCAAAAATATCCCCCTTTGGATGTAAAAAAATTATGAACATACTGTCATGCAAAAAAAATGAGAAAAAGAAAAACAAACGCCTTCACCGCCGCACAATCACGCAGAGGTAGTGTGACAGCACAAAACATCATACCACTACTGACAACCTCAGACCCAATCCTCGTCACCCATAAACCAACAATCCCGCACACCCCGTCACCCCATGAGGATACGCCAGTATCCGAGTTTAGGGGTCTCTTCCTTTTTTCTCTGTCATGCCTCCGAGGGTGCTTTCCTCTTTCTCTATTGCTTCCGAGGTGTTGTCCTTTTTCTATTGTCATGCCACTGCCGAGCATTGCTCGGCAGTTCAGGCATCTCTTTCCCAGGTACGATAGACGCCTTAACCCCAAGCGTTATGCACTTTGAAAGCGTGTGATGGAAAGGGGCTTAAACTCAAGAGTTTTTTCTCAAGCATGGCAAAAGTAGGAAGTGGTATGCCGGAACCTCGATATAATACCAAATATTGAGCAGTTACTGCAATTTCAATAAATCTTTTATGCTTAAATCGCGGCAGCTGTCGGCAAACCAATAACCATAACGTTTTGCAATAATCTGCAGTATCAATTTTTTTTCCGGTTCGCAATCATTAAAATCAATAAATACAGGTTCGATTTTCCCCGAAAGCATTAATTTTTCGTTTTCCAACGCTTGCAGTTCCAACAAATGTTTATGATAAAGGGGTGAAATATAATATGAATCATCGCCATTTTCATGGCAGAAAATTTCTTCTTTTATTTTTATAATCTTATCTTCCAATTCTTTCATTGTATAATGCAATAGACTTCTCCGATAAATATATATCGGAGCATACTACTTAAATACAATATATCAATATTAATATTGAAAATTTACACAAAAAATATTAAAATACATATATGTTGCAAAATTAAATTTTTTTAGTAAGAGCAACCAACTTTCCAAACGTTTTAACGGCGGTTCTGCTGTTTGCTTTATAAATTTTATAATTTGGGTTGTCGCCGCTAATCTCAACAGAGCCGTCCAACGGCGAAATTTCCACGCGTTTAATGCATAAATCTTTGCCGTTTAAGAATAAGTATAGACCGTCGCTTTCCGGAATTTTGCACGAAATATCAAACCATGCATAATCGCCGGGATTAATATTAGGTTTCATAGAGTCGCTCGTGATTTTCACAATCTTAATATTTTGCGGCATATTAATCCCGAGGTCATCAAGCATAGATTTGCAAACAAAATTCTTGCTGATTATTTGTTCAAATTCGGCAGAGTTGTCAGGTTTAGGGTTCATAACTTCAATAACCGATAAATTCGATTCGGGCAAATTGCTGTTATGGATAATATCGGAAATAATATTATGTTTTCCCGCAACAATAGAGTTGGCCTTTGTTGCAATAATCTCATCATCCATCAATTCAGTATCATCAACATTTAAAATCTTTGCCAGCCGAATGCGGTCCATTTCTTTTAAGCGCCGAGGATAACCATATTTTACATATTGTTGAATGTATGAATCTTTGCGCCCGATTTTTAATGATAAATCTCTGTAATTAAAGCCGCCCTTGGTGATGAGCTGATCAACTTTTTTTCTGATTTCTTCAATGTCTGCCATATTTTTTCTCCTTAATAAAAGATAAAATATATTAAAAATAATATTTTTAAAAATATTTTTTTTAATATTAATTTATGTATTTTAATACATATTATTATTAATAACAATACAAACTGAAGCGAGGGAAAAATGTTGCCGATAAAAGATTTAATAGATGTAGAAGTAGAGATTCGCCGAGCTATTTTGGTTTTAAAAGCATTGCCCAAAGATGGCCCCAAACCTTTACGGGCATCTTGGCCGGAATTTTTAAACGATTCTGATGAAGACAAAAAAGGTAATGTTATAAACATTAAACCGTTGCCCGATGAAATTGACGACATGAATATTGTATTTGAACAATGGATGAAAATTTTAAATTTTGACGAGCGAAGTCTGGTTTTAAAACGTCTGTCGGGTTATGGGTGGAAAAAACTTGCGCATCAATATAATGCATCAAGAAACACATTGTATCGACGTTATAAACACAATTTAAAACAAATCTTAAAGTTTGCGCAAGAACAACAAACTTCCGAAGAAAATAAAAATTACAGAATCAATAATCAAAGTGAAAAATATGATTTTCTATGAAAAATATCTTCCGCTTTTGTACATGGACAGCGGTGAATTTAATACGTTTGTTTTTACCGGCGGTCGCGGTTCGATGAAAACAGGTCACGTTTGTCGGGCAATTCTTTTGGCAATGTTGCGTTCTCTAAAACGCGTTGCAGTTTTTCGTGAAACAAAAATTTCCAATGAAGAAAGCCTTTATGTTGAATTTAAACAATTAATAAATTCGGAGTTTTTCGGACGGGGGTTCGAATATTCCAAAGACCGGGTACGCCATCGCTACACAGGCGCCGAATTGTTCTTTATGGGGCTGCAGGATAAAAATCAAAACGCGCGGGAAAATTTGAAAGGACTTGCTCAAATCGATATCTTGCTAATAGATGAAGCGCAGGCCGTGTCGTCTGCGGTTTGGGATGTGTTATTAAAAACCATCCGCAAAGAAGGCGCGGTGCTGATTGCGATTTATAACCGCATTGAGGATGATTTGCCGGTGGAAAGCGCGTTGTTCTTGGATTATGACAACATGAGCGCGCCGGATAAAACTTATTTTGTTGAGGTTAATTATCCGGAACTCATGCATTTGGGCGTTTTAAGCGAGAAGTTTTTAAGCTATGCCGAGCTGGTAAAAAAGAACAAACCGGAAGAATACGAGCGGGATTATTTGAACAAACCCAAAGGCGCCAACGTGGCCAAGGTGGTCAAATACTGGAGCAAAGACAATATCAACGAGGATATTCGCTATTGTGATGACTTGGATATTTATTGGAGCTTGGATTTTAACGTCAATCCGGCGATGTCAACGCTTGCTCATTTTGACGGCAAAAAGTTTTTTATTTTTGATGAATTGGTTCTAAACAATGTCATCACTCAAGATGTGGTGGACGAATTTATCCGGCGTTATCCGCCGGAAAATGTCAAAGGCGTGGTGCAAATCTGCGGCGATGCGTCGGGAAAATACCGTAAAACCCAGAGCCGGTATTCCGATTATGCGATAATCGTCAACACTTTGGCGAAAGCCGGATATCATTATAACCTGAACTTACGGCCGTTTAATCCACCGATATTGGCGCGGATAAACGCGTTTAACAAGCAGGTTTTAACCGATGCTGGTGAGCGCAATGTTTTGGTGCACCCGAGATGCAAATGGCTGATTTACAATATGAAAAAGTTAAAGTTCAAAGAGGGGACGTCTTTGATAGACGCCCCGACGCCGGCGCAAATTGAAGATGACGATGACAAGCTTTATTTAGGCCATATCTTTGACGCGGTCAGTTATATGGTGGAATTTTTCAAACCCGTGGTAAGGGAGTAGATTTTTTTAAGTTACAATTTTGTTTGTATTCAATGGATTGGCTCATATATTGATACAAAGCGATACAAAAGTTGGCAACGTGATACAAAAAAGGGTGTTACATTTTTTAAAAAATATGATAAATAAAAAAGTATAGTCGGGAGACAGAAGGTTTTTTTAAGCTTATGTCCCCGACTTTTTTAACAACAACTTTGACCGTCTCTGTTTAAACAGGGGCGGTTTTTTAATAAAAGGAAAAAATCAAATGAACAATCTTTTTCAAAACAATTACGAAAGTGAGAATGATAGAAAACTGGATAGAAAGTTCAGTTATAATTATCAGGTAATAAAGAACATGTACCCAAAGGCAAGTGAATTGCCGGAAGAAGAAGTTAGAGGAATTATCCGAAAATATTACCAAGCGCCTCAAGGACAGGAAGAACAAGCGATAAAAAATTACATCAACCAAAAAGAACCGGAGTGGCAGCAATTATACGGATTGGATTATGAGGGTAAAGAAGAAAACCAAAATCAAGATTCAAATTCCTTTTGGCAGCCGCTGCAAAACAATGATTTTTAGGGCGGCTATGGCAACAAACAAAATACATCGTCTTCAACCATGCAACCGATGACGGAACAAGAGCGTCAGAGAGCTAAAACATTGGCATCCCAAATCAGACCGGAAATCCCAAACACTTATACCGATTATCTGGCACAAAATACGGCGGATATGTTATACGGTGCCGGCCGCACCTTAAACGGACTAACCGGTGGTGGACTGGATTATTTAGGAGACAGATACGGAATTGATACGCGTATGTCTGGTTATTTAGCGCAAAAAGACAAGGAAGGTACAGGAGAACTGGCGCGTCATTTGGGAAACATGGCTCAAATTGGCGGTCAGGGATTGAGCGGCGCGGCGTTTCTTAAGTCTGTGCCGATGTTGGGAAATGGCTATGTACGTTGGAACGGGCGACGTAATTTAATCAATCAGCTTAAACGCGGAAAGGATTTTGAAGATATAAATTTTGGCAGGGTTAATCCGGAAACGCTTCAACGCGTTAATCAGCTTCGAGAATTGGAAAATTTACCTAAACTTACGAAAAACGCTTATATTCCGGCGAATGTAGTCAAGAAGTTCTATGACAAGCGATTAAAGGAAGGTTATACCCCTGAAGGCATGGCTAGGATGGGCAAAAGGCTGTTCCATGAGGGCGGAAACGAAGTAGGAAACAGCAGGTTTGAACATATACAAGAGATTATCAATTCGCGTACCTATACGGATGATATTGGTTATATCTCGCAAAATCCGTCTAATGGGGAGACTGTGATAAAGACAATGTTTAGAAAAATAAAATGAAATCACTGGAGGGGCGGCGATCTATCCCTCATCATTCCCACGCATAATTCTAGAACTTATACGGTGGCAGCGAGCCTTTCTGCACTTCAGTGATTTCATTTAGGTGTAATATAACATTTGTAAAGGGAAATGTCAATAATGAACGACAGGCAGAAAAAATTTGTGCGGGAATACATAAAAAAGGAATAATGCCACACAAGCGGCTATTGCGGCCGGTTACTCCAAAAAAACGGCTCGTTCTATCGGACAGCGATTGTTGACAAATATTGACATCAAGAATGCTATTGAAAAACAGCAGTTAAAGCTCCAGGAAGAGTTTAAGTATTCCGTTGAAGAAAGCTTTGAAAATCTTAAAAAAGCCCAGGAATTGGCGTTGGAAAGGGAAATATATGGAAAGCCGGCGCCTGACCTTTCGAACTTTATCAAGGCAGAAGAGCTGAAAGGCAAGCTTGCCGGGCGGTTATGGTGGAAATGATGCAGCGCAAAGTCCGCGTTGTGTGTTTCAGGGAAACCAAAACCAGCCAGAAATCCAGCTTGATTAATGAATTTCAAGAATTGATTGAAGGCGAATTTAAAGGGCGGGGGTTTAAATACAACTCTGAATCCGTGCTTAACGAGGTAACCGGTGGTGGACTGGATTATTTAGGAGACAGATACGGAATTGATACGCGTATGGAGGATTATTTAGGATTCAAAGATGAAGAAGGCACGGGCAATCTTACCCGTCAATTAGGAAACATGGCACAACTCGGCGGTCTGGGAATGAGCGTATATAGCTTGGGCGGAACAGGAACAAATGCTATACGGCCGCATTATAACAGTTGGCAAATTGGCAGAGCCTACGACCGGCTCAGCAAAAACCCCTATCAGGGTTCGGGACAGGATATCATTGCCCGTATGAAAAACCATAACGGCGAAACCGTCCTGTTGCAGAGAGGCGAAGCCATCCCAGGAGAAAACGGCGAGGTTATTACATCGGGTGGAAAAGCTTTTCAGAGATTAACAGGCACCAAAAGCAACTACGGCTTAAACAAGTTAATTTACAAACACAAAGTTCCAAAAGAACAAGCTGCAAAAATACCTGAAATAATAAAACAAAAGCCGTCTGAAACAAATAAATTTGGTCAGAATGTATATTTATATAAAACACAGGACGGAGATGTAAGAGTTATAACCTCTCCAAAGGATGAAGGAAGAATTTTATCGTCAATGTATGAGGTAGGCCTATAAAAGAAAAAAGCCCCGGCAAAAGGGGCTTTACATCAGGTCTCTTAAAAGAAGTTGTAATCCTTTTAAGGATACACATCAGGCGATTAAAATCTTTCGTTCCTGATGGCTTATGCATTATCTATATATCATAAAACAAATAAAAAGTCAAGAAAAGATGCTGCAAATTGGGGCTTGAACAATCCCGATAAAGATTGTAAAATATGGTTGAATGATTTGGATTTTAGGAAAAACGAAAATGATACTTGATTTCTGGAATCGCTGCAAAAACAATAAGAAAATTCTGAACATGGTGGAGAAAGTAACTTTTATAGCACGTATTTTGTTTGCTTTTCTTGTTTTTTTATTTATAACGGCCATCATTTATTCAGCTTATAAATTATAATAGTGGCAATATCAGTATTAAAGAAATAACAACCGCCTTTGTTTAAACAGGGCGGTTTTTTTAATGAAAGGAAAGAAAAAAATGAGTGAATTGTTTAAGAAATATGAGAGTGATAATCAGGGACAGCACCAATACCGCTCAAAGTTATATGAAAATGCAAAAGATGCTTGTCATTATTTACGGGTTGATGGTATAAATGAAAAGTATTGAATGGAGTTAAAACATGAAGAAAAAAATATTCTTTATAACTTTATGCATTCTGATGTTTCCTATTTTGTGGAAAATATTTGTTTTTTTAAAGATTGATACCTGCTTGGATAATCGCGGTGTATGGGATTATGATTCTCAAAAATGCCGTCATGATTGCTTGAAATGGCATAAAGATTTTGGTTGTATCAAATTAACGGAAGAAGAAACCCAAACTATACAGAACTGTCTGTCTTCCGTAAATTGTATAACCAATGAAATGTACCAGCAAATATGTTTGCGTAATCAAAAGGCATATAATCCAGATACAAATATCTGTAAGTTTGATTTTATTGAAAACGAATGTCACAAACTTGTCGGTAATTGGATATATCCCGATATTTGTTTGATACGACATGATACAACGCGATACAAAACGATACAAAAGTTGGCAACGTGATACAAAAAAGGGTGTTACATTTTTTAAAAAATATGATAAATAAAAAAGTATAGTCGGGAGACAGAAGGTTTTTTAAGCCTATGTTCCCGACTTTTTTCACAACAACTTTGACCGTCTCTGTTTAAATAGGGGCGGTTTTTTAATGAAAGGAAAAAATCAAATGAACAATCTTTTTCAAAACAATTACGAAAGTGAGAATGATAAGAGGTTGGATAAAAAGTTCAGTTATAATTATCAGGTGATAAAGAAGATGTATCCGAAGGCAAGTGAATTGACGGAAGAAGAAGTAAGAGAAATTATTCGAAAATATTACCAAGCGCCTCAAGGTCAGGAAGAGCAAGCGATAAAAGATTACATCAGCCAAAAAGAACCGGAGTGGCAAACACAGTATTTTGATGAAGATGATGATTTGGCACATAATACAAACTTATCAGAAAATATTTTAGGCAAAGCTAAAGATATCTGGAATATTGCTACAGATACGGTAAAATATACCCCTGAGGCAATAGGCGAATTGGTGGCTGACGCAAATATAGCTTATAGACATTGGAAAGATATGAACAGAACCGGGAAAAAACTTGTTAATAAATACGGTAACAATGCCGCTGCAAATATAGATGATTATTATCATTCGTTATTACAGTGTCAATTGGCAAAAATAAGTCCCGTGAGCCGAAAATATGGATTGGCGCTTGGATATGGCAAAGAGATATATGATTATTACAAGAAAAAAAATCATATGTCTTCCGATGAACTCATTAAAGATATGCAAAAAGATTTGCATAATAACATTTATGGCAGTAACATAGGAAAAAAGTATAGGAACAAACCATGTCAGGAGCTGTTGGATGAATTCAGAACCGAAAATATGCGTCAAGAAAAAATTTACTAAAATAAAGAATATACCTCTTTATATTATCGGTTGGTTTACAATTATATTTATCTGCTTTTTATTGTTTTTCCCGTATTATGCTAAATATCAATTTATGCAAAAATGCAGGCAGGAAAATCATACTGCAGAATGGTGTCAAAAAGTGTGGCATGAATTAAGAGAATTTGACTGAAAGCAGCCGCCCGTTTGGGCGGTTTTTTTATGAAAGGAAAGAAAAAATGAACAGTCTATTTCAAAACAATTACGAAAGTGAGAATGATAGAAAACTGGATAAAAAGTTTAGTTACAATTATCAGGTAATAAAGAACATGTACCCAAAGGCAAGTGAATTGCCGGAAGAAGAGGTCAAAGAAATTATCCGAAAATATTACCAAGCGCCTCAAGGGCAAGAAGAGCAAGTTATAAAAAATTACATCAGCCAAAAGGAACCCGAATGGCAGCAATTATACGGATTGGATTATGAGGATAAAGAAGAAAATCAAAATCAAGATTCAAATTCCTTTTGGCAGTCGCCACAAAACAATGACTTTTGGGGCGGCTATGGCAACAAACAGAATACATCGTCTTTAACAACACCACAAGGCTCTAACAATACCCAAACTTTGGGCGATTATTTTACGGATAATATGACTGATTCCGGTTATACGTTGCAAAACAGGCTAAATCAAGCACAAGAGGCACAACAATCCGATGTATCTGATCCGTTCGGCGAGTTAAAAGAAGCTTTAATAAATTTTGAAGATACACCGGATTATCCGTATATGGATAAAGTTGGGAATATAACCACTTGTGTTGGCAATTTGGATGAAGATTTTGAAGAGTTTGCCAGCCATCCGTGGCGTATTCGCGGCACCGGTAGATTGGCAACCAGACAGGAAAAATGGATGGCTTATCAAAATTTGCTGGCAGCCAAAAAGCCGAACTATCGTGCATACTATTACAAAGATAAGACAAATTTAAGCATACCGATGGATTATTGTAAACAACTGTTGGATGAAGGGATTAAAAGCCGAGATAGCGAACTCCGAAAAGGCATTCCCAATTATGATAAAATGAGCCAGAATATGAAAAATGCTTTGTTGGAAACACATTATACCTCTAATATTTTGCCGTGGCCGCACCTGAAAGACGGCGCCAGAGGCCTGGATCAGGAATACTTATGCGGAGAATTAGAGCGTGATACCACAGGCCGACCGGATTTGGTAGAGAGAAACGCATGGGCCAAAGAACAATGTTTGAAAGGATATTTTATCAAATAAAACCTTGCCAAAGAGATTATGGTTGGTTATGATTGATTACAATCAAACAAAGAAACAAACGGAGAAATAATGAAAAAGCAGATAATATCGGCCGTTAGCATCGTCGTATTGGGCATAAGCCTAAGCGCTTGCAAGAAAGAGGTGAAGTTTGTGGATGAGATATTTTACAATCCGCTGGAATCGCTTTCCGGAGACGGGACAGACATATTAACCCCAACGCGGGTAACGGCTTATCTTGCCGATAATATATTTTATGAAGATTGTAATTTGTTAGAGAACAGAGAAGGGTATATAAAGTTTGAGTGCGGTCCGGTTTATGAGCACCGTGAACCCAAACCGAAAAATTACCAGATGGATTTTGTGGTTTATGAAGTTGTCCCTTCAAACTTTAGCTTTTGCAAATATAAGATCAGGCGGACGGATATCTGGCGGGATACCGGTAAACCATCTCTTATCAGTTCTTATTGCATCAAATAATGTTTGAATTGTACAACAAAGAAACAAACGGGGGAATAATGAAAAAGCAGGTAATATCGGCCGGTATCATCGTATTGGGCATAAGCCTAAGTGCTTGCAAGAAAGAGGTGAAGTTTGTGGATGAGATATTTTACAATCCGCTGGAATCCCTTTCTGGTAATATGGGAACGATTACTCTAACGCCGACACGGGAAATATCAAAACTCGGAGACAATATATTTTATACTGATTGTAATTTGTTAGAGAACAGGAAAGGGTATTTGAAGTTTGAATGCGGACCTGATTATGAGCACCGTGAACCCAAACCGAAAAACTACCGGATGGATTTTGTGGTTTATGAAGTTGTCCCTTCAAACTTTAGCTTTTGCAAATATAAGATCAGGCGGACGGATATCTGGCGGAATACCGGGAAACCATCTCTTATCAGTTTTTATTGTATCAAATGATGTTTGAATTGTGCAACAAAAGGCGAGACATTTTATCTGAAAAAATGCTATAAAAGAAGTACAGTCGGGAGACAGAAAGTTTTTTTAAGCTTATGTCCCCGACTTTTTTAACAACAACTTTGACCGTCTCTGTTTAAATAGGGGCGGTTTTTTTAATGAAAGGAAAAAAATTAAATGAACAATCTTTTTCAAAACAATTACGAAAGTGAGAATGATAGAAAACTGGATAAAAAGTTCAGTTATAATTATCAGGTAATAAAGAACATGTACCCAAAGGCAAGTGAATTGCCGGAAGACGAAGTCAGAGGAATTATCCGAAAATATTACCAAGCACCCAAAGGGCAAGAAGAACAAGCGATAAAAGATTACATCCGGCAAAAAGAACCCGAATGGCAGCAATTATACGGATTGGATGATGAGGATAAAGAAGAGGCGGAAAATGCAAATTCTTTTTGGTCAAGCAGTGATAAAATGAATATACATTTTAATAAAATTGATAATCTGTCAAAAAGAAAAATTAAACCTGTACTAAGAGCTGAATTTAATGGAGAAAAATTCACGGTTGTTGATGAAGATAATAATGTATATGGAAGTTTTAGGGCTCAATCAGGTTTTCCTCAGTTTCAGTATAAAGGCGCAACAAACGTTGCGGATAAAGGACCAATCCCTGAAGGAAAGTGGCTGTTAAAGTATTCCGATATTGAGGATTTTAAAATGCCGTATGATGAAAACCCCAGCTTTTTAAACTCTTGGGGACGAAGAAGAATTAAATTGACACCATTGCTATCGCCGGAGAAAAGGTTTGGTCGTGATGGATTTTATCTACACGGCAGTTATAATGGCTTAGGATCTGCAGGATGTATAGATTTAGGACTTGAGATGCCCGGATTTAGCAGAATAATTGATGCTTATGGTGATGATATTCCGGTAACGGTCAAATATAAATCTGATTCTTGGTAATATGTTTTTAATGATTAAAATATATCATATTTGATATGAAAAAACAGATCGTGTTAAAATTTATATTTTTCATTTTGGGCGTTCTTATAGGTTGCTGGTGGCTAAAATTAGATATATTTCAGGCGTATAACGTCGGGCAATCTTTATTTGACGAGGTATATATATGGCCTTGTTAGAAAAGAAAATACTGTTGGGATTTTATGAATTTTGGCTGATTGTATCAGTGCTTTTTATATTAAGCCAAGGGTTTAACACATATGTTTTATGTCATTTGTATTTTGTCTTGGCTGTGCCGTTGTTGGGAATTTGGCTTTTATATAAAGATAAAAACATAACATATATTTGTATTGGCTTTTTATTTTCATATTTAATTATGCAGATATTGTATTCACCCTGGTTGGTACAAAAAACGTTGCATTGGTTATATTTTTATCCATGATTTTTTAGACTGTGGTATCATCCGAAAATATTACCAAGCGCCCAAAGGACAGGAAGAGCAAGTCATAAAAAATTACATCAGCCAAAAAGAACCCGAATGGCAGCAATTATACGGATTGGATGATGAGGGTAAAGAAGAAAACCAAAATCAAGATTCAAATTCCTTTTGGCAGCCGACGCAAAACAATGATTTTTGGGGCGGCTATGGCAACAAACAGAATACATCGTCTTCAACCATACAACCGATGACGGAACAGGAGCGTCAAAAAGCTAAGACACTGGCATCTCAAATCAGACCGGAAATCCCAAACACTTATACCGATTATCTGGCACAAAATACGGCGGATATGGTATACGGTGCCGGACGCGCCTTAAACGGGCTAACCGGTGGTGGACTGGATTATTTAGGATACAGATACGGAATTGATACGCGTATGGAAGATTATTTAGATTTCAAAGATGAAGAAGGCACGGGCAATCTTACCCGTCAATTAGGAAATATGGCACAACTCGGCGGCTTGGGAATGAGCGCATATAGCTTGGGCAGAACAGGAACAAATGTTATAGGGCCGCATTATAACAGTTGGCAAATCGGCAGAGCCTACGACCGGCTCAGCAAAAACCCCTATCAGGGCTCGGGACAGGATGTAATTGCCCGTATGAAAAACCATAACGGCGAAACCGTTCTGTTGCAAAGAGGCGAAGCCATCCCAGGACAGAATGGCGAGGTTATTACATCGGGGAAAGATTTGTTTAGAGAGACAGGCACAAAAAGCAACTACGGCTTAAATAAAGCGATATATAAACATAATGTTTCAAGAGGTGAGGCTACAGGAATTCCCGGGTATATCAAACGAACACCTGTAGAAAGTTCACCTTATGGGCAAAATATATATGAAATATCAAGACCGGATGGGAAGTATAGAGTTATAACTTCAACCACCCCAAATGGTAAGACAATATCTTCAATGTACAAGATTGATAGATAAACTTCCACTAGCTAACGCAAGTGGTATTAATTGTTCCGAACTTCGTTCGCCGGCCCAAAAGCTTCGCAAGCCTAACGGCTGGGCTGGTATGCCTACATCTACCTGCTCACGCAGGTAGTGTTACGTTCGAATCATAAAAAAGGCTCGCTTGAGCGAGCCTTTATCCATTCTCTTATCTTCTTTTCCGGCGAATAATAAGGATACTAAATGAGCGGTCACCACTTTCCTATCTCATTAGTGGATATTATCTATATACCATAAAACAAATAAAAAGTCAAGAAAAGATGCTGCCAGATGGAAAATGCGCGTTGTAACAACACCGATAGACGGAAGACGAAGTCAGAGGAATTATCCGAAAATATTACCAAGCACCCAAAGGGCAAGAAGAACAAGCGATAAAAGATTACATCCGGCAAAAAGAACCCGAATGGCAAACAAAGTATTTTGATGAAGATGATGATTTAAGTAAACCTTGGAAAAATACTTTAAATGATTCTTATAAAGACTTGAAAAACAATATGTATGGCAGTGTCCTAGGGTCGGAAATAGACAATACAGGGTGCATAGAAATACTTGATCATTTACGAACAAGGAATATGAGAAATGAAGGGATTTATTAAAGATTTTATCAATGCATAGGGATTTGCGACCATCATTTTTTTACTGGTTGTTATAACAGTTATTATTGCTGCAGAATTTTAATCTTTAAGATATCGCTCTTTTTAAAAAGCATATTTTAGTACGAAATGGTGCAATGTGTTACATTTTTTAAAAAATATGATAAATAAAAAAGTATAATCGGAAGACGATGTGATAAGCAAAGTATCCCGTTTTAATAGCAATAAGCAACCGCCCGTTTGGGTGGTTTTTTAATGGAAGGATAGAATCAAAAAAAACGAAAACCGGGCAAACAGTTATTAAAAGCATATACAAAAAATAAAAGCGATTGGGTGGGCGACCATTTCCACCATCAGACATTCGCAAGACGCCTCTAGAAAACGCCACGTTAGCCAGCTGGCCTTTCTGCTCTTCAATCGCTTCATGCTGTATACTATATACCAAAGATAAAAAAGTCAAGATGATAGAACGCGGAGTACATCCTCGGAAAACTTCCGGACTTTGCAGAATAAATTATAATTAACAACAACTTTGACCGCCTCTGTTTAAGCAGGGGCATTTTTTAACGAAAGGAGATTTTATGTTTGAATATGCAGTAGAAAAAGACAATCCGATTCCGGTTCTTAACCCGGAAGAAAAGGATAAGATTGCCGGAGACATCGGCGATCTGTTTACAAGTTGGGATCAAGTGCGTTCCAAACAAAAAACAATCGCAGACAAATTGCGGCCGGAAATTTATCTGGATGAACGTAAAAAGAATTTTGTCGGCGATGATGAAGAATGGAAATCCGACATTCATTTAAATAAAATTTATTCTTTGTTTCAAACGCAGCAGGCCTATATTTGGGACAATATTTACGCCAATGTCGAAAATCTTTTTGATGTACAGGGAACAGACGAAGTTTCTGCCCGGACGGCATTTTTGCAAAAACAAAAGCTGGTTGATATGTTTTATAAAATCGGCATTCAACACAAACTTGATACAGCCATTGAACATTTGGGCAGTATCGGCGAGATTTGTTTGTTTGTCAGCTGGCGTAAAAAGTATAAACAGTTTCGCCGGTTGTTAAGCGATATTGAGAACGAGCCTTTGTTTAAGCAAGGAATGTTCGGCATCTATAATCAGGAAGTTTATAACGGTGCCAATGTCGAAGCGATTAATCCGCTTAATCTGGTGTTTGATCCGCGAATTAATCCGGATGAAACGGAAAAGTGGGACGCCTGCGGTAAAATCATAAAATCGTGGGAAACTTATGACGCCATTGCTGCCAACAAGTTGTACCGTTTGTCGGAAGAACAATTAAATGAAATCAGAACAACTCTGGCTCGTCCGGCTGAAGACAAAGATCGTCCGGAGAGTGAAAAGATCGATGATGTGATTGATGACAATCGTATAGAAGTTTTGCAGTATTGGGGCGATTATTTATTACCCGATGGCAGAAGTTTGAAAAATTGGCACATTGTTGTTATCGGTCGAAAATATCTGGCCACTTTTGAGCCTAACCGATGGATTATCAACCCGATAATCAATATGGCGTTGTTCCGTGACATTGAAAGCAAACGGGGTATTCCGGAGTTGTGGTCGATTTATGATCTGTGCAAAGAGCAAGAAAATAAAGTCAATTTGCAAAACGATGCCCAACTCTTAAATCTTAATCCGCCGGCTTATGCGCCGGAAGGCTTCTTTAAGGAAAATCAAGTTAAGCTTTTTCCCGGCAAACAGGTGGAGTATAAACAAGGTTTGGAAGATCCGTCGGCAATCGTCCGTATGAATTTTCCGTTATTAAAAAACGAAGATATTATTTTGTACTATGATGATCTGGCATCATCGGTATCCGGCATATATCCCAACATGCAAGGGCAGTCGGAAGCCAGACCGGCAACAGCGACCGAAATCAATATCAAAGTTGAAGGCCAAACGACCCGGTTGAATAAAACGCTTGATGCCATAAAACAAAACGTGATTATACCGATGGTCGAAAAAGTTGCCGAGTTGGAAGCCAATATGAAATTCGGCAATGAAATCGTTTTGTTCAACAATTACGGCATACCGTTGCGGCATACGATAAACGACATTGTCCGCCAAGGACGTTATGAATACAAATATACCGACAATACCGGACTGCAAAGAAAATATCGCCAAAGCCAGGCGCTGACCAAAATTTTAACGCCGGTTTGGAATGATAAAAATGTTCCGCTTAATAAAATGGAAATCGTCAAAGAAACATTGAAAAGCGCCGGTATCGAAAATTCGGATAAATTCTTTTTAACGCCGCAACAAATACAAATGCAGGCAATGGAGGCAAATGCCGTTGCCGATAAGAAAAAACAATCGGCATAAACCATGCAAAATAACGATTTGATTGAACTTCGTGAGCTGCTGCAATCGGAGAAAGGAAAACTGTTGTTATGTTACTTGACCGATTACATGGTTGAAATGTCGGTAAAAAGCAATGCCGATGCCGAGTGGATAAAAGGAATGGGCATGCTCATCAATCGCTTGCGGCAAATTGATGAAGTATGTCGTCAATTTAATGAAACAAACAGGAGATAAACATGAGTGAAACAATACAATCAACACCTTTGACTAATGATGAAAATGACATTTTCGCAGAAGAAAAATTTTCGGACACCTCGGTTGACGAGCCCGAAAATTTTGTTTCGGAAAATGAAGAATCTGCGGTTGAAGCTGATGTAAAAACAGACGGAAATGGTCTTATTTTCGGCAAGTTCAAATCTTTGGATGAGGCGGAAAAAGGCTATAAAGAAGCGGAACGTGCTATTACGCGGGCTGCAAATTTAGAAAAAGAAATGCAAGCGTATCAACAGTTGTTCGGGCAATATGAGCAAGATGCCATCGCCCGCGGCAAAGGCTATGCCGACCGTCTGGACATGGCTTTGGATCATGATGTCAGACAGCACGAGCTGGATGATTATGTTTTGGCAGCCTCATATATGCTGCCGCCGGAGCAAAAACTGCAGGTGACGGCGTTGATTAACCAATGCCGGCAAACCGGTTCACCTGCCGATATGGCGCATATCCGTCGATATTTTTCGCCAGAGATAATCTCTTTGGCAGCCGAAGATGTTGCCTTATATAAAAATGCACGACGGCAGGATTATGAGCAGATGCGCCATCAGGATAAATCTATTCGTTACACCCGCAAATTAAAGGCATTTGAAGACCATAGCGGCAACTGGATAGATTCTCCGTTAAAAAAAGAGCTTTTAGAACAAGCGGTTGAAATTTCAGACGGCAAAGTCGATTTGGACGCACTAAAAGAAGTTGTCGATGCTGTTGAAATTTCAGCGATTCGCAAGTATCAGGCGGCGCAAGATTTCCGCCGCCAAAATGCCGAAGCTCAGGACGGCTTGCGCGAGCCGGGTGGCGGAAACGTCCGGAACAAAAACAAAAAATGGCTGACAAAAGAGGCGTTTTATAAATTAACCCCTCAGCAGGAAGCCGAAAAATATGATTTAATCGTGGAGCAGGTCTTGCTTGAAAAAGAAGGCAAACTCCCGAAAATGTTAACATTGTAATTTTAATTTGAAAGGAAAAAAATATGTCAACAAATGCACAAACCTTAAAAAGACAAGGGGCAGCCATTATTCCCGAAGTTTGGAGTATGACGCTTAACAAAACGCTTGATAAATCAGGCGTTGGTATGAAAATTGTCAATCGTATTCATGAACAGGATTCTTGCCAATACGGAGATACGGTCAATATCGGCGAATTAGGCGACGTCACCATCTCGGATTATTCCGAAGACGAGAGCACCGGTGGTGTGACCTATCAACGGCTCGATGCCAAAAATCAGCAGTTGAAACTTGACCAGTCAAAAGCTTTTGGAATTTTTATTTCCGACATCACGCTGCGGCAGACCAACCAGCAGAATTTGATGGCCAAGTTTGAAGCGCGCGCCCGCACGGCGATTGATTTGACCAAAGACACTTTTATTCTTTCGGCGTTTTCCGAAATTGATGAAAACAACAAATTGGATAATGTGGTTTTAACTCCCGAAAACGCGTACAAATGTTTGGTATGGCTTTCCAAAACCTTGAAAAACAACAATGCGATTCAGGTCAGAAACGACCAGGTCTTTAAGATGAACCAGGCCGGTTGCGGCGAGGCTATGCCTTATGTTGTTATCAATCCGGATGTTGAGGCGATTTTGCTGCAGTCTCCGGATTTTATTCATGCCACACAGGCAGGTGACAGAGTACTGCGCGAAGGCTCTATCGGCACGATTGCCGGGCTTGATGTTTTAGTCTCGACCAATCTGCCGACAGTTTCGGGCAAGGTCAATATTATGGCAGGCATTAATGATGCCATTGCTTATGTCGGCAATGTGTCGCAAATTGAAGAAATTCGCGATGATAAGTTTTTTGGCACCAACATTCGCGGGCTTTATGTTTACGGCAAAAAAGTTGTATTGCCGAAAGCTTTAGCCGGTATGACGGTTGATGTCAGCGCGGCGGATTCCATAATTGATACCACATCATCGGATACGGATGATGATTCGGGAACGACCGAATAAATTTAAACATATGATATAAACATGGGAGTCCGAATCTTTCGGGCTCCTTTTTTTTACAAAGGAAAAACCATGTCAGTAATTGAAGATAAAATTTTAGGTAAAAACAAGCAGAAGAAAATTTTATTACCGGATAAGGAATGTTTTGCCGCGACTGCCGTGTGGAAAGTTTCAAAAGAAGGCTGCGGCAGTTCGTGCTTTAACGGAAAAATGGTCTATGAGATGTTAAGCGACGAAGGCAAACAAAAAGCCGGGAAAGGTCGTCAAAAATTTTCCGATAACGGGTTTATCTTTCAACGCCGAAAATAGGAGGAAAAAATGAAAACGTATTTTGATATTATCCGTGATGTCTCCAATTTGCGTTGGTCGGTTGTCGATCCTGACCCGACCTCGTTTACCGAAGTCCAAAAAGCGGTAAAGCTGGCGGTAGCACAAGCAAATTCTTATATTTGGTCGTTAGATGATTTTCCTTTTAAGATCAAAAAAGAGATTGTCAAAATCAACAAAGGACAAAGTGCGCTGTTAGCACCCAAAGGCAATGTCATTGAAGTTTGGACCGAAAACGGGAATTCATATTTGGAAGAAATCAAAGCTAAAGATGCTGATTTTTTATCTGTTGAAAAAAGTGGCGCCCCGGTATGTTATTGGTTAGAATTCGGCGATTCCGGTGCTGAAATACACCTGTATCCGAAACCGGAGCGCGATTTAACCTTATTTGTTCGTTACCTCACCAATTATAAGGCGCGCAGCCAAACAGGCGATTTGAAAGTCAATCTGGAAGAAATGGACGATACCTTAAATCTTCCGGACGACCGTACGGTAGAAGATTTATATCTGCATTGCTTAAATTGCAAAGCAATGGAATATCTGATTGCCGATACGACCGATGAAAACTATCAGCCTTATCAAAAAGAATTTTTGGAAGCGTATAAAGCACTCCTGAAATTAACCGGCGTTAAACTTGAACCCAGGCTGATTTTTTAAGGAGAGAAGCTTATGGATAATTTGTTTATTGAAAATTTCAGAGGTATAAGGCGGCTTAATCCGGTGGCAGATGTTGTTTCAACCGGAACAATATCCGCCGTTTCTTGTTGTAATGTTGATTTGCACAATACGGAAAGCAACGCCAATATTGCCATTTTTACCGCCAAAGGCAACAAAGCCGTCAAAGATGTCGGCAAAACGGTTATCGGTCAGTTTGAGAGTGTGCAAAACGGCGTATCATATTGGTTTATATATGCGGTTGATGAAACGCGTGGTTATTTATATCAGTATGATAATGTGCAAGATACACTCAACTTACTGGATATTGAATTGTCGCCAAGCAATGTCTGTAACGGTATCACGCTTGCGCAAGGTTATAATGACTGGTTTGTTTTCACCAACGGCATAGATGATTATGTTGCCGTCAATATGACGCAGCCTGTTCCGGAAGATCGTATCAAGTTTTTAAATGCGGTTGATGCTGAAGGAAGAAACATCCGCGGGCTGGGCTTGGAAGCTTATGACGGGCGTTTGGTGACCTTTTGCGATAATCGTGTACATTGGTCGGCGCAAAGCAATATTTTTGATTGGATGTCAAGCGATCCAAACATTGTCACCGGACCGGCATATCAGGAGTTTGATCGCGATGTGACCGCAATTGTTTATTACAATGATAAATTAATTGCTTTCACGGAAGATTATTCGGTAAGCTTTAGCGGCAATCCGGGCAATGCCGCATCGTTTGTGCGAACCGGTGCCAGTGGCGGTGGTTGTCCGTCTTTTCGTGCGGTTATAAAGTTTGACAATAAATTGTTTTATTATGACCACAAAGCCAAAAATGTTTTTGCTTATTATCTTTTGGACAGCGGACAAACACGCCCGACGGAAGCTTTGGCAAACAATGTTTTATCGTATTTTGATGAAATAGATGAGAGCCGCTTAAACGAGATTGAATTGATAAGTTACGTTTACGGCAATAAAAGCGAAATATGGTTTAAGTTTCCCACCGCTGAAAACAATCGGATTTTAATTTTTGATTATTTGAATGGCGAATGGGTGGAACGTAAAGCACAAGACGATATCAAGGCTTTAGCGCTTATTCGCGGCGGGTTGTATTCAGCAAGCGGCGCCAAAATTTTGAAAGAATATATCGGTTCGACATTCGACGGGGTATATATTCCTTCAGAATACAAAACAAATGTCATTAACTTAAATTCGGACAGCAATATCAAAGTACCGAAAATGCCTTTGATTTTGACGTTAGATTATGATTGTGAAAATGATTTTTATATGGAGTTTATCTATGATGACATGCCAAACAAAAGCCGGAAAAAACACATTGTGAAGCTGATGAAAGGCTATTTGATATGGTCGAAATCCGCTGGCGATGAAAACGGCGGCTTGTGGGCTTTAGATGAAAATGATGCCAATGGCGGCATCTGGGTAAGTTCAGATAAAAATACGGTTATGTTCAACCTTGACGGCGTGTTGCATTTCAAGCAGTTGCAAATCAGAATTTACACGATGGAATCGCCGCAGGAGTTTGCCATCAAACGGCTTGAATTAAAACGCGTTCGTCTTAAAACCAAAAGCTTAGGGTAGGAGGCGCCATGAGAAAAAAAAGAACCGGAAAAATTTCTTATCAGCCGGCAGAAAGCTTTGACCGGTTAAGCGAACTTCAAGAAATGGCTATTTCTCAGGAAAATGTGAGTCTTGCCATAAAAGCCGAAGAACTTAAGGGAAAGTTGGCCGGTTTGTACAGTGATAAAAAAGAAGCGGAAGAAATAGACACAACGCCGCTTGAAATAAAAATCGTCAGATAAAGAGGAAAAAATGATTGTCTTGATTGAAAAAAACAGTCCGTATTTTGATGTTCAAACAGCCAAAGAAAATTTTGAACGTCATAAACAAGAACTCGACGATGAAAACGGTTTTGCCTGTTTGTTAAGGGACAGCCGTTTTTTTAATGTCTATAACCGTGGTTATGTCGGTTCGGTTTTTGTTTATGAAGGTGTTGACGGCAGGTTTTATATCGGCGGATATGCCATGCGACATCGCCACAACGAAGTGGTGGAGGCTATCCGTCAAGTTTCGGATATGTATCCGAAAATCTTTGCCCATACGCGGCACCTTAATGCCGTTATAGCCTTAAAGAAAGCCGGCTTTAAATGGTATAACCGCAAGAAAAAACTTTTAAGAAAACTAAATTTTAAGGAGAAAGAAAATGTCAAGTAAAGCAAAAGCAAAGCCACAAACGTTTACCACCAATTTATACGGTTCAGCCACAACCGGTAGCAGTGGAACGACCTATAATCCATCTGCTTTTGAGAGCAACCTGATTAATATGACCAGCAGTTATATTCCGCAATATTTGGAACAATTGGCAAATCCAAGTTATGATTCGGAGGTGTTTCAGGCTCAAACGCAACAGCGCAACCGTTTGGCTAATCAAAGTTTTGAAAACAACGTGATTAATCCGTTGTCGGAAAGAGGTTTGACGCGCGGTTCCAGCATCAACCAGATGAGTAATCAATTTGCCAACAAATTGGCGGATTTGGAAGTTGATGCCATGGCCGAAGAAGACGAACGCAATGCGACGATGTTAAATAATCTGTTTAGTTATTATCAGGTGCCGTATGAAATGATGTTGGGGATTTCCGGATTGAGCAACAGGCAATATCAACAGGCGGTGCAAGATGCTATGGTGCAAAATACAATAAACAATGATTCTTTAAGTGGTTTGGCTGATACACTCGATAATATAACGAACGGTAATCGGGCTTCCGGAGTTGGCGGTTTGTTGGGAGGCGCCGTTGGTGGATATTTTGGCGGCCCTGCCGGAGCGCAAGTCGGTTCAATGGTCGGCAGCCAAATCGGCAGTTGGTGGTAAATGTTAAATATCAAGCTTAAAGTCCGGTATTACATCGGACTTTAAGTTTAATGAAAGGAAAGAATCAAATGAACAATCTTTTTCAAAACAACTACGAGAGCGATAACGATGAAAGATTGGATAAAAAGTTCAGTTATAATTATCAGGTGATAAAGAGGATGTACCCAAAGGCAAGCGAATTGCCGGAAGAAGAAGTTAGAGGAATTATCCGAAAATATTATCAAGCGCCCAAAGGTCAGGAAGAACAAGTCATAAAAGATTACATCAGCCAAAAAGAACCCGAATGGCAAACAAAGTATTTTGCGGAAGATGATGAAAATAATACTTTGTTGTCACCAATAACAAGAATGCGCCGCCAAAGAGCAAAAGGCTTTTTGCATCAATCAAGCCCCGAAACATCAAATATGCTTATGGATTATCAGGCGTTGGATACATCGGATATGTTATATGGCGCTGCAACAAATAATAATTATCAAATGCAAAAAGATAAAGAAGAAAATGTCGATAGCATGCCACAAAGTTCTGACAGCGCCAAAAGTTTTGGTGATTATTTTATGGATAATGTGGCTGATATCGGTTATGGTATGAAAAAAGCGTTATCGGGTGCAACTTTGGGTGCAAGCGACTGGGCGTTGCGCCGGTTAGGCCTCGACAATGAACAAGAATATTTAGCAAAGAAACAGGCTGAAGGCTTGGGCGGATTAACAAAAGGTTTAGGTGTGGCGTCTGAAATTGGCGGCAATATTTTGGGTGCCGGCGGTGCCTTGGTAAAGGGTTTACAAAATGCCGGATTTAAAGGTTTAAGACTTGCAACAACTGCCGGTGGAACAGAAGGCGCAGCATATGGTTTAACCGGTTCGGACAGATTGACGGACGCCCCGGAAAACATGGCTTGGGGTGCTGGTTTAGGCGCAGCATTGCCGGTTGCTTTTCATGGAGCCGGTCAAAGTGTTCGTGCAATAGCCAAGCCTTTTAGCAGTCGTTTAATGACGGCCGGGATGAAAGGTGGTTTAAACAATGTAGCTTCAAATCCGGATGCGGTAAAAATTCTGAAACAAGGTCTTAGAAACAACGATGATATTGCACAGTCTTATCTTGAGCATGTCCTTCCGGCGACAAGAAATATTAACCGGGGTACAGCCGAAATGGTTGATAATGCTTTGACCCGCCGGATAAATGTGCCGGAAACGATAGCGGCGGAACGTGCCCGTTACGGCGATTATATGGCCACTCACGGTGCTGATGAGGTGATGGACTTTGTGCCGACAAGAGAACAAATGATTAATTATCCGGCCGAAAGTAAGTTTAACTTACCCAAAAAGACTTTGACTTCTTCCAAAGCTGAAAATATTTTACGTAACAAAGCGCAAAATAGTGGTGTTGATATTGGAGGAAATATTGACCATTATTTAAATAAAAGGGGCAGAGCCCAATACGTAAGGACATTATCAAACACTCTTGAAAATCCTGATATTACTTATTCTTTAGGCAATAAAAGTTATTTTGCTAAAAAATATAATGGAGTTCAAGGAAAAGAAGTAAAGCCGTTTAATGACTTCATTGTTAAAAAAGATGGTAAACTATATACTAAGTTTGTTCCTGATGATTTGGATTATGTAAGTAATCAGCTGAGAAAAAATAACCCGCAAGACCTGTCCTTGCGGGGAGTCACCAACAGTACGGAGCCGACAGGTGGTAAAGTTGGGACCTCTTTTTATAACAATAATATACCACTTCGTAATGTCGTTGTCAACCCTAAACTTCCGCATATATCTTCGCTTTATGAGGGTTTAACACCGTTTCAGTCAGGACAGCTTGATAAAGCCATTAAAACCGGTTTATCCAAGACAAATCAGAAAGCCGGAAGTCTGGAGAGCTTGAATAAAATTAAGCAAGAAATTAACGAGGCGATTGCAAAGGCAAAATCAACAGATAAGCCGAGCGAAGTTTGGCAGTTGCAAGAGTTAAAAAGCAAGTTCGATGATGCCATGCCGCAAGGCTTAAAAAAAGTTGATGCCGGATTTTCAAAGGCTAAGAGCCTTGAAGATGCTTTTAACAAAGGCACACATTATAACCCCGATAATGTGAGCAGTGCGGATATGATAAAAGGTTTATCAGCGGATGAACAAAACGCTTTTGCGCAAGGTTTGTTCAAGCGGATAAACAATAATTCTTTAAGCGGAAAAGACCTTGCAAAAGATGCTTTGAAATATGAAAATACATTATCTCAGGTTTTACCGCGAGACGCATATAATCAACTTATACAAGGTCTGAATCTCCAATCGACAAGGTTCGGGCGGCTTTCGGAACTGGGGCGCATTGCGGAAAACCGTTTGCGAGCACCGGAAGGAACACGTTTGTTTGGACGTGAACAGCTTGAAAGTAAAGGTTCGTTTATAGGCAGCGGAATTGACTGGGCAAATAATTTGCTACGCGGCGGAGCTATAAGACGCTCGGCGCTTAATTTGTTAAATCCGTCTTTTAATGGTGTTCCGGCAAGAGAAAGCTTTGTTGTTAGAAATCCGGCTTTGTCGGCAGGTTTAACCCCGACGGCACTTAACAATTTGGGATTTTATCAAAATCAATAACATCCGCCCAAACGGACGGTTTTTTTAATGAAAGGAAAGAATCAAATGAACAATCTTTTTCAAAACAACTACGAGAGCGATAACGATGAAAGATTGGATAAAAAGTTCAGTTATAATTATCAGGTGATAAAGAGGATGTACCCAAAGGCAAGCGAATTGCCGGAAGAAGAAGTTAGAGGAATTATCCGAAAATATTATCAAGCGCCCAAAGGTCAGGAAGAACAAGTCATAAAAGATTACATCAGCCAAAAAGAACCCGAATGGCAAACAAAGTATTTTGCGGAAGATGATGAAAATAATACTTTGTTGTCACCAATAACAAGAATGCGCCGCCAAAGAGCAAAAGGCTTTTTGCATCAATCAAGCCCCGAAACATCAAATATGCTTATGGATTATCAGGCGTTGGATACATCGGATATGTTATATGGCGCTGCAACAAATAATAATTATCAAATGCAAAAAGATAAAGAAGAAAATGTCGATAGCATGCCACAAAGTTCTGACAGCGCCAAAAGTTTTGGTGATTATTTTATGGATAATGTGGCTGATATCGGTTATGGTATGAAAAAAGCGTTATCGGGTGCAACTTTGGGTGCAAGCGACTGGGCGTTGCGCCGGTTAGGCCTCGACAATGAACAAGAATATTTAGCAAAGAAACAGGCTGAAGGCTTGGGCGGATTAACAAAAGGTTTAGGTGTGGCGTCTGAAATCGGCGGCAATATTTTAGGTGCCGGCGGAGCCTTGGCAAAGGGTTTGCAAAATGCCGGATTTAATGGTTTAAGACTTGCAACAACTGCCGGTGGAACAGAAGGCGCAGCATATGGCTTAACCGGCTCGGACAGATTGGCTGATGCCCCGGAAAACATGGCTTGGGGCGCCGGTCTTGGTGCCGGCATGGGCGCGAGTATGCCGTATCTGCTTAAACCCATTGGTGCTGCTATGCGTCCAGCAGTTAACCGTATAAATCGTTATATGGGAAAAAGAGTCTTAACTAAACAACTACAAAGAGGAACAGATTTTCAAGATGTGAAACTTGGAAATATTAGTGATGATTTAGCAAACAAGATAAATAATGTTAGAAATGCAGAAGGTATAAGCGTTGTTGATAATACAAAATCTATTATTCCGGCAAACAGAGTAGAGCATATCCGCCAAAGAAGAGTTACAAACGACGGATACGCTCCGCAAGATGCGGCGAAAACAGTTGATATGGCGTTATTTAGCAAAGATCCGCGCGTTATAAAAGGTAATGTGCCGGAAAATCAGGTTGTTTTTGACGCATCTAATCCAGCCAATAAAGTTGTTATAAACAAGCATCCTGAAACTAAAGGTATTTCAGTTGTTACGACAATGAAAGATAAATCATTGGGAAAAATAAATAAGAGGCTGGGTGGACTACCTTTCCCACCGTACGGAGCTAACATCACGTCTGATGTCTCAACTGCAGCTGGTAGTAAAATCCCTGACTTTCAGCCTCTTAATAAAAATATAACACTTTCTCAGACAGATGTCAACCCATTTGAAAAGCGTTCTTTTGTAGAGGCATTGGCTGATAGGGATAAAGCGCGGGTAATGCGTAACGGGGTATTAAGCGGGGCAAGCGATTTGTCGGAACGGGCGCGGATTTTGCAGGATAATCTGACAAAGCGCAAAGACGGCTGGTTTGATGCCGATTTTGAAAAGCTTATCAAAACACCGGAAATGGCTAAAGCAGAAGTGCAATATGCGCAATTCATGGCAAAAAACGGGCAAAAAACATTATCTCCCCAAAAAGTTTCTGACTTTTATGGACAGCATCCGATTGCTAAAGATATGATTGCCGAAATGCGTGAAGTTGATCCACGAGCATTTGACAATATTTTACCGGGAAGTCTTGAGGAATTTGATATGCTTAAAAAAAATCTGCGGGAAGAGGCCGGGAATAAAATTAAAGTCGGTGCTTCGAAGTCAAGTGCTTTAAAACGGGCGGAAAATGCGTTAAAAGAATTGATGGATGGCGAATTTCCGGGCTTTAAGGATGTTAATACACAATACGCAAGTGCACAGACCGCACAGGATATTTTTGAAAGCAAGTTACGCCAAGGATTGACCTCTGTTGGCGGTGGCACTGCCAACACATCACCGTTTTGGAGTGGTATATCCAGCCCGCTGACAGCGGCCGGTGTCATCGGTGGATATTTTAATCCGTCGGCATTGGCTTTGACCGCTGCCGGTTTGGGAGGAAAGGCTTTGATGAGAAGTTCACGCAGAGCCGCGGCGCGTCGTTTGGCGGATGGTATTGTCAGGACACCGGTTAATATAAATCCGGTTTTTGCAAACGGTCTATCCGCACCGGCATTAAACGCATTGTCTAAATATCAGAACAGGCAAGATTATTAAATTTACGATATAACATCCGCCCAATCGGGCGGTTTTTTTATGAAAGGAAAAGAAAATGACAGATACAACTTTAATTTATCCATATGAATTTGAAGGTGGTAAAAAGGCGATTGCATCAGAAGTAAACGCCAATTTTGAAGCCGTTAAAACTTTTGCCAACGGCATCAATGCCACAATTGCCGATTTACAAACGGCAATTGCGGATTTAAAAAACAAACCAACACGGGAAATGCTGGATATTTATTACAGCTTTTCCTCACAAACGCCGGCAGGGGCTTATCCTTTATGGACAGGCGAAACCATCACACATTGCAAAAGTCTTTATCCGCAATTTTGGAACAAGGTAAAAAATCTTGCGGCGATGGGTAATTTGGTGACTGTAACAGAGGAAGAATACGAAGAAAAACTGGAAGAATACGGTCAATGCGCCGCATTTTATTTAGATGAACTGAACGGACACTTGCGTTTACCGAAAGTGACTCGTTTTATTTCAAGTATCGCGGATTTGACCGAGTTGGCGAAAGTTGAAAATTCGGCAAATACAGCACATACGCATAATGTAAAAGTTTCATCAGACGGATCAAAGAACGGTTATGACACGGCAACCGGCTATCTGGCGCGTGGTTATACCAAATATTCAAGTCCGTGGAGTTCCAACAACAATAATGGCGAAAACAAAGTTTTGCTTACTTCCGAAGGTGAAGAAGAAGGGCGGCCGAAAAATGTTAAGCTTTGTTTATATATTCAAGTTGCCAACAATTTGGGTGAATTATCCGAGCTCAATACCAACGCCATCGCCGAAGAACTTGAAGCAGCTTTAGTGTCATTACAATCAGCTTATCAAACTTACAGTGCTGATTTAGAACAAACTTATCAGTCAATAAAAAACGACATTATCATCGCCTCGCCGGTGATTAAAGATTACGATATTGAAGTAAGCACTAGTATGTTTGTTGCGGATTCAACCTACGCCGAATATCCGTACAAGGTAGATATTCCTTATGAAGATGCCGATGAAGATTTGATACCGGAAGTAAATTTCGCTCTTGAACAGATTGAAAGCGGCAACTATGCCCCGGTGGCATTATCCGGCAACGGTTATGTGCGGATTTACGCCAAGGAAGTTCCGGAAACGGGATTTATAATTCCAAGCATAGTCTTGCAATAGGAGAAGGTTATGGACTGGGGCTTAATCACAGGCTTGGCGGCCATGTGCGGTGTTATTATCAATTTTATCCGCATTGGCCATTGGCAGGGAAACATTGAAACGCGGGTAGATACATTGGAAAAAAATTCTGACCATCACAGCACACGTATGGAAGAACTGGTGGATTTGATCCATAGACAAAACGACCTGCTAACAGAAGTTAAAATAAAACTTGAAATGCTTTTTGAAAAGAAAGGAAAGAAAAAATGAACAGTCTATTTCAAAACAATTATGAAAGTGAGAATGATAGAAAACTGGATAGAAAGTTCAGTTATAATTATCAGGTAATAAAGAGGATGTATCCGAAAGCAAGTGAATTGCCGGAAGAAGAAGTAAGAGGAATTATCCGAAAATATTACCAAGCGCCCAAAGGACAGGAAGAACAAGCGATAAAAGATTACATCAGCCAAAAAGAACCGGAGTGGCAGCAATTATACGGATTAGATTATGAGGATAAAGAGGAAAATGCAAATTCCTTTTGGCAGCCGACGCAAAACAATGATTTTTGGGGCGGCTATGGCAACAAACAAAATATATCGTCTTCAACCATACAACCGATGACGGAACAAGAGCGTCGGGAATATGATGAAGAGCTGATTGATGCCTTTTATAATCATCTAAAACAAGCTGGTATAGAGGGCTATAAAAATTTTATATATTGCGATTCGGGTGGTCTGAACACCACCGGTAACGGTTTACGAGTTCCGACCTTAAAAAGTTTGTCCGGTTATACGATGACGATGAACAATGCGCCGGTCAGCGCGCAAAATCCGGCATTAACCATGGCACAAAAGGCAGCTTATCTGCAAAGGCAGAATGATTTTTGCAAAACCTACAGCTACATTGATCAAAACGGTCAGAAGGCGTGGGATGTAGTATCGGCAGAAGCTCAAGAAGATGAATATAAAAAACGTTATGGCGAGCATCAACCGTATTTTCAGGATGATGAATTGGAAGCGGCCGGCAAAGAATATATCCGCCGTTCGGTTCTGCCGGTGTTGAAAGAAAAATTAAAAAAACATAACATCGATTTTTATGATACGTTTAATCAGAAGGGACAAATTGCGTTAATGGATCTTTTGTATAATCTGGGCGAGAATAAATTCAAGCTTGATGAAGGCCCGATAGATGAAGGGTATTGGCCGGGGCTGACCAAGGCGTTAATTGCCCGCAGTGCAAAAGATGCGGCCAGAAACACTCATCGTAAAAACATCGGAGACGATCGGAATAAATTAATCTATAATTATATGCTGGAAGGTTTCAAGTATTAGAAAAATGCACAGGCGGGTTAAGAGATATTGCAACATCAGGAAAAACAGGTAAGATAGATATATAAAACCAAATAAGGAGAAAGCTTGATGAAAAAATATCTGTTAGCCTGCCTGTTGATTTTTTTAAGTACGCCGGCATGGTCAGCCGAAGCACCCAAGGAATTTAAGAACCCAATATTTAATGACATTTTATGGGCATACAATTGGAACGATGCGCGGGATATGCGAATAACACCAAGTTATATTGACACCTCTCACTCTGATTTATTAGGTCCCCGGGATATACCTTATGAAGAGAAGTTTTCCCGAAGCCATGAGTGTGAATATATCACAGAAGATGACAAGGGATTATTATTAAAATGCAAAAAGATGTTTCCATTATGGATTAAAAATGAAGGTAGCCATATTTATTATGAGTTTGTTTTCATTCGTTATCGAGATTTTTACATACCGTGGCAAAAAGAGTATTGTTTTGTCTGGGAGTGTTCCTTTAGTGTAGATGAAGGCAAGATACAACTTTGGGGACAAGAAAGGAAACACAGACCAGGTTCATTATATAGCAAAATCTATAAATGCGATGACGAAGAAATAGATTCAATTAAAGACCCCAAAGAACCGCCGGAGTGCTATGACGAATTGATAAAACGCGGCTGGGACAAATACATTCCCGGCAAACTTCCGGACTTTGCAGAATAAATTATATTTAACAACAACTTTGACCGCCTTTGTTTAAACAGGGGCGGTTTTTTTAATGAAAGGAAAGAAAAAATGAACAGTCTATTTCAAAACAACTACGAAAGTGAGAATGATAGAAAACTGGATAAAAAGTTCAGCTACAATTATCAGGTAATAAAGAGGATGTATCCGAAGGCAAGTGAATTGCCGGAAGAAGAAGTCAGAGAAATTATCCGAAAATATTACCAAGCGCCTCAAGGACAGGAAGAACAAGCGATAAAAAATTACATCAACCAAAAAGAACCGGAGTGGCAGCAATTATACGGATTGGATGATGAGGGTAAAGAAGAAAACCAAAATCAAGATTCAAATTCCTTTTGGCAGCCGACGCAAAACAATGATTTTTGGGGCGGCTATGGCAACAAACAAAATACATCGTCTTCAACCATACAACCGATGACGGAACAAGAGCGTCAAAGAGCTAAAACATTGGCATCCCAAATCAGACCGGAAATCCCAAACATTTATACTGATTATCTGGCGCAATATTATCCGATAATTGAAAATACGGGAAAAATATTGTATGAAAACTTGCCACTTTACCCGCTTGGATATTCTTTAGGAATGTTGTTGCAGGCTAAAAAGGACATGGACAAAGCAAACCTTATTAATGGTGATAATTATTATCATCGTTTAGGCATGGCTCAGATAGGACAACAGGCGAATAATATACCGGGTTTATATCCTGCCGGAAAATTTTGGGGTTATGCAAAAGAAGGGTTTGATATAACTAAAAAGGTTTTAGAAGGACAGCCGTTTTTAGAAATTTTGAAAGATAGTCAAAAGGACTTACATAACAATGATGAATCCTTAAATTGGGGCTTGAACAATCCGAACACAAGTGTTAGAATGTAGCTTAAAGATTTGGATATAAACACAAATACATGGAAAAAACAAAATGAATAATTTGCGTATAGTAAAGTTTTTTATGAAATTAGTATTTGTCTGTGTTGTCGTCCTTATAGCTATCGGATTGCCGGGGGCTATAATGCTATCATGGGGTGATGAAGAAAATATTGAACAGTGCATGCAGAATTTCCCAGAACGGACGTATGCTGAATGCGAAAGCGCCATTGTTTGGTAAGATCAAATATGTTAATCTTTAGAGAAGCTCTTGCCCAAAGGACAGGAAGAACAAGCGATAAAAGATTACATCAGCCAAAAAGAACCGGAGTGGCAGCAATTATACGGATTAGATTATGAGGATAAAGAGGAAAATGCAAATTCCTTTTGGCAGCCGCCGCAAAACAATGATTTTTTGGGCGGATACGGCAACAAACAAAACACATCGTCTTCAACCATACAACCGATGACAGAACAAGAGCGTCAGAGAGCTAAATAGTCTATGGCAAAGCTTTGGAAAGGAAAAATGGAACCTTACGCAACTATGGCTTGAATAAAGCGATTTATAAGCACAATGTCAGCAAACCGAAAGCGCAAAGTTTGCCAAAATATATCCGCCAGACGCCGGTTGATATTTCGCCACGTGGGCAGGATATTTATGTAACAATGACACCAGATGGAAAAATGCAAACAGTAACAACACCAATAAACGGGCAGAGGACCATATCATCTTTTTATAAGTTTGATAAATAAAGGGCTCCGCTAAAAAACAGAGCCGGTCTACTCCTCTGATCGCCTGTTCGCGGGACAGAGATACGACAGCGGGCAATTTCAATCTTGTTACCGCCGGAAGACATCATCTATATACCATAAAACAAATAAAAAGTCAAGAAAAGAGGCTATCAGATGGAAAAAGCTGTTTATGATTGATAAGTTTTATAAACATATTTTAATGTTTTTTATACCGCCGGTACTGTTTGTGATGTATGTTGTAATATACGGGCTGATGTTGTCTGTGTCAGCTTATATATGCGGTATATAAAAAACATCAAAACTTAATATATAAAACATTAACCGGTCTTTCATTCTAAAATGGAAGACAAAAAAACCGCACAAAATATGTCTTTGAGCGGACGAGTTCCGTTAACTTACGCCCGGGATACATATTCCCTCACTAACAGAACTGATAACAATATACCACATAGTCTTTTGTAATCAATAAATAAAAGTATGATTTGTTTAACCAAAACCGTTCCGTTGTTCAAAGGAACGGTTTTAATTTTTTAAAAGAAAGGAGATTAAAAAAATGCTTGATATAGAAGAAACTATCACCAGATTATGTATCCATGAGGGCATCTGCTTAAAGCCGTATAAATGTCCGGCGGGATATTTGACCATCGGGGTGGGGCGGAATCTGATAACCAACCCGATAACCAAAGCGGAAGAAAAAGTCATAGGCGACTGGCGGCATGGGATAACCAAAAATGCCGCTTTTTATTTGCTCCGCAACGACATTAAACGGGTTGAAAGAGAATGTCGGCAGAATATCGGTTTTTGGCGCAATCTGGATGACGAGCGGCAATATGCGTTGTTAGATATGGCGTTCAATTTGGGCATCAAAGGCTTGTTGCAATTCAAAAAGATGCTGTCCGAAATGGCCATCGGCAATTACCGCGGCGCAGCCAAAGAGTGTTTAAACTCAAAATATGCCCGTGATGTCGGCAAGAGGGCGGAACGGATTGCCAAGACGATAGAAACAGGGGAGTTTAAGCTATGATTAAAAGAAAAGAACACAGCTGCAAATATCAGCTGCGGCGGGAGATTATACACAAATTAAGCCGGACGCAGCTTTTTTGGCTGTGCGTGCTGGCGTTAATCGTTTTGGGGCTTATCGGTATATTTGCCCCGACGGCTTTGGTGGGGTTGCTATGACCGAGTTAAAAAAATGGGCTTCATGCCTGTTGTTGATAACCGCATTGTGTTTGGCGTGTTATTACCTTGGCCGCTCTCACGCCGAGGTGAAAATCATTAAAGAACGGGGCAAAGAAATTATCAAAGAAGTTGAGGTGATAAAATATGTGGAAAAAGAAAAGGCAAAAATTTGGTCGGCGCCTGCTGCCGGTCGTGAT
The DNA here is from genome assembly GCA_944393235.1 of uncultured Alphaproteobacteria bacterium. GTDB lineage: Bacteria > Pseudomonadota > Alphaproteobacteria > RF32 > CAG-239 > CAAFZY01. The sequence continues at coordinate 32,787 of CALXZJ010000014.1, forward strand.
AATCTGCTTGAGCTCATGCGTGCGGGCAAATTATGACAACTGCCCGGCTTATCCGATAGCCGGTCCGTTAACGGCGGCAGAACTGGAAAAAATCCCTTATAACGGTTATGAAAACACATGGGAATGGTTGGCGCGGATTAACAAATTGCGTCAGGAACTTGAATTATGCAAAATTTAACGTTGCAAATTAAAAAAAATAATGATTAAATGCACCTTGTGAATATTTTTGACATACATAAAGGAGGACAAATGAAACCTTTTATTCAACAGTCGCTTTTATTGGGCGGTTTTTACTTTTTTGTTTCTTATATTATCGGCTATTTTGCCGGCGAAAGTGCCAGACTGATAGAATTGGTCGTCATCACGCTTTTGTTGATTACCGTTATCATTTTAGCATTTAAAAAATCGTTTTCATCATTAGCGGCATTTTGGAAAAAATTTCCCAAGATTTCGACCTACATGGCAGCTTTAGGCATCATCAAATATTTTAGCATTATTTTTGGTGGCATTCCGGGAGCTATTGACGGTTTTATACTGGCATCGGCACCGGATATGGAATTGTATCAGTCATATTACGAAGCTTATATCCCGACATTTATCTTTGTATATTGGGTGGTGTTTTGGTGCTCATTGTTTGGGGCAACTTACTTTGCCTTTTTCTCAGACATCAAACTGGTAAAAATTGTTGAAGTTCCTGTTACCGGCAAAGAAACCGTTAAAGAAAAGACGGCAAAACTGGCAAAAGGAAAATCCGGCAAAAAGCCAGTTAAAAAATCAAAGAAAAAATAATTTGATAACACGAAAAACGCCGGTTGAATACCGGCGTTTTTCGTAATTAAAGAGGACATACAACATCATTCCGGCCAGGCAATTTTAAAATTACCTTGATTTTTTCCGATATTATAACGACAGAAAGCATCAATATCGGAAACCGTCATATCTTTTAAGCGGTTAGTTGATGTTGTCTTGTACTTATTGCCATAGTAAGTTATCCCATCATAAGGTGAATTTTCATTTTCACGGCTGATGATGACTATGTAAGCAATGTCTTCATAAAATTCTTTTGCAACAGTGACCATATTGCGGCAAATGTCCAACAACTGATGGTTATCAACCGTGTTGTCGTAATTAATATACATTTCTGTACATGATTCCTTTTTAACAGAGTTCCAAAAAGTATATAGAAAAGATATTTTGGAGTTAAAAACATCATAAATGGAGGTTGTATCATTATTTTTAATCATTTCATTAGGAATTTCACCAAGTTTAATAAAATAAGGTGTTGTAGCGGTAGCGCTTTCAAATTTCCATTGCCCGGCATAACGCAAACCGGCGTTAATAAGAGTAGATAGCTGCTCAGCTTGTTTATTAAGCTTATACTTAAACATCGCTTTAGAATAACCGGCAATAGCGCCAATCGATAAAACGCCGATAATTGCCAGCACCCCGAGCATTTCAACCATACTTCTACCATTTTCACGCATAACATTCTCTCCAAATTGCAAAAAACACCTGTTTACGCGTCATTCTAAACCGTTTTTTTTTTTTGCAATTTTAAAGAGTCT
>CALXZJ010000015.1 GCA_944393235.1 uncultured Alphaproteobacteria bacterium
CGCGTAAATACATTTATTTTGCAGTTTTGGGAGTTCTTTTGATGAATTTGTTCAATTTTTTTAACTTTTTCTCTCATACACACAACAAAAAGTTGCAAGTAGATGCGGCTCTATGCACAAGAATTGCGGAGAATGGTGCAGATGCGCAGCCTTGTTTGAGCGACGTGTACAAAAACGGTACACGAGCGAGAAGAAGGCAAGCAGATGTGCCGTTATACGCAATTTCTTCCGGGCGGTCTATGGTTGAAATGTTGGGTGTGCTGGCGATTATCGGGGTTTTATCGGTTGGCGCTATTGCCGGTTACTCTAAGGCGATGATGAAGTATAAGCTTAATAAGCAAGCTGAGCAGCTATCTACTCTTATTAACGCCGGTTTACGTTATGCCGGGCAATGGAAATTTGAAAGCGCTACCGCTACAACACCTTATTTTATTAAACTTGGTGAAATTCCTAATGAAATGATTAAAAATAATGATACAACCTCCATTTATGATGTTTTTAACTCCAAAATATTTTTTCGATATACTTTTTGGGAATCCAACAAACCGTGTACAGCGATATATATTAATTATGATAACACGGTTGATAACCATCAGTTGTTGGACATTTGCCGCAATATGGTCACTGTCGCAAAAGAATTTTATGAAGACATTGCTTATATAACCATTATCAGTCGTGAAGATGAAAATTCACCTTATGATGGGATAACTTACTATGGCAATAAGTATTACAAAACAACATCAACCAACCGCTTAAAAGATATGACGGTTTCCGATATTGATGCTTTCTGTCGTTATAACATCGGAAAAAATCAAGGTAATTTTAAAATTGCCTGGCCGGAATGATGTTGTATGCTCTTACAAAATAAAAATATCATGCCTCTATTACAAATTAAAGGGCGCGCTTCACAGCGAACCCTTTAACGACTTCTAAAAATCCATGACTAACTTTATTTCATCAATTCAACAAGATCTTCCTGACTGTAATATGGCTCCTTACCATACAATACGCAGGTAAACTGTTGCGAGAATATTTCTTTGGCGATGTCTTGAACATCACGGGCAGAAACTTGCCATGTTGCCGTAATACGATTTGCGACATCATACATTTCACCATGCCTCAAAACTTGCCAAGCACCTTCCACAGAGGCGGCTTCCGGATCACCAAATTTGAACAGTTTCTCAGTCATAGCCGCATTACGAGACGTCTCCATACGACGTTCTGATGCCTTGCTGTTTTTCAAACGACTGATATTCTGGCAAATAACATCCAAAAGACGATTTGTTTCAGAACTTGCGCTTTCCACCGCAATTCGTAACGTTCGACAACCATAATATCCGGCAATTTTAACTTCCGTTGTTGCATCAATACCGGCATTTACAAACGACCTGTCAAGCCGGCCAGAGAGCATCGACATCAAAACATTAGCTTCCGCCACATTTGAAAGTTTTGTTACATCCCAACCTATCAACACGCGGTTAAAAATAGGTTTTTCCGCCTGAAGAACGGCATACCCGCCCGTATATTCAGGAAGTCCGGCTTTTTGTGCAATTCCGACCGGGATGTCACCAAAAAATTTACCGATTAGAGAAAGGATCTCGCTTTCTTTGGCTCTTCCGCTGAAACTTACCACCAGATTCTTGCCGGTGTAATAAGTATCATGCAGATTTTGCAAATCCTCAATCGAAATACTTAGAAGCGACTGGATGTACGCTTCCGTATCCCAAATCTGATGCCCGTTGAATGCCGTATGCTTATACAACAATTTCAACTGGCGGCGCGGCAGAACATTTCTGTCACGCGTGTGGCGAATAATATCATCCACCGCTTCCTTCAAGAGTTGTTCTGAAAGAACAGGCTTTTTTATCAAGACCGCCAATTCAGCAATCTTTTCAAAAGCTCCTTCCTTTGTCGCAGCACCGGTCAAATATGAAGTTATTGTACCGCCATACACGGTCTGTACATCCGGTTTTTGCAGCATCAAAACTTTTTCATAAACCGAGGCGATCCCCAGTTTGGGTTCGTTAATATGCCCAACTTTAACCGTTGCAGCAACTGTAATGCCATTAGATTCTCTGTTGTCAATAACGGCGACAACGCCGTTTGCCATAGTTTTTGTTTTCATAAATAATTAATTAAAAATTAGACAATGTAATTTGTAAACAAGCATACGCTACACCTTTCTAAATATTTTGTCAATAAAATTCTTTACGCTTTTTTAAAAAAGCCCAAAAAATTTAATATTTTTTGACAAATTTGGGCTTAAAATTATCATAGTTGTTTTTTATTGAAATTTAAAAAACATGGCTTATCTTGATGTTACACATGGGGGAAAATATGGAAAAAGATTTTTTTAATTCGATCTTAAACCGACGTTCAATCTACAAACTGAACAAACAAATTCCTATCAAAGATTCTGAATTAATTAAAAATTTGGAACAAATCATCAAAAATGTCCCCAGTGCTTTTAATTCCCAATCTGCCCGAGTCGTTTTGCTTTTAGGCGATAATCATCACAAACTTTGGAACATAACCAAAGAATGCTTAAAAAAGATTGTTCCTGCCGACAAATTCCCCGCAACCGAAAATAAAATCGCCTCTTTTGCGGCAGCTTACGGAACAATACTTTATTTTGAAGAAGAACAAACCATTCAAAAACTACAGCAAGATTTTCCGTTATATAAAGAAAATTTTCCAGTTTGGTCACAACAAGCAAACGGCATGTTACAATTTGCTGTTTGGACAATGTTTGCCGAACAAAACATCGGCGCAAATCTACAGCATTATAACCCGCTCATAGACGAAGAAGTTAAAAAAACATGGAAATTACCACAAAGCTGGAAGCTGATTGCGCAAATGCCATTTGGCGGTATTGCGGCACAAGCTGAAAATAAAACATTCCTACCCATTGAGGAACGCTTTTGCATTTTTTATTAAAAAAACAGAGCAGTATTATCATATACTAAGCCCTGTTTTTTAATTTCATACAATTTTCCAATAACCGTCACGCCATAAAACCTCAATGACTTTCGCATTAGGAATGCTTCTATCCACACCGCTGAGTTCCATAAGCAACAAACGAAGAACCCCGCTATGGGAAGATATAGCGACATGATTTTGCGGCATTTCAACCAGCTTATTCATTGCCTGTTGTATTCTGGCGCAAATCTGAGCTTTAGATTCACCCCCCGGGAAACCCAAGTTTTTATCCGCAGACGGCAACGACCAGTTGTTTATAATTTCCGGCCATTTTTGACACACAACTTCGGCGTGCAGCCCTTCCGCAACACCAAAATTGCCTTCTATAAACCCTGGTTCAATTTTCATCGGCACATTCAAACTTTGAGAAACAATTTCTGCTGTTTCTACAGCCCGTTTTAAAGGACTGCTGTAAACGATTTCAACTTGTTTTTCCTTCAAAGCAGCGGCCAAAATGCGTGCCTGTTCACAACCGGCAATATTCAGACCTATATCAATGCTCTGCCCTTGCTGCAAACGCAAACGATTATATTCTGTTTCGCCATGACGAAATAAATAAAAATTTTTTTCCATATGTCCATAATTATTGATTAACATAAAAATAAATTAAACAACCGCATTGTACCTAATTTTGTTTTAAATTCAATAAAATAAAACTTGAAAATCGTATATACATAAATTAAACCAAAACCAGACAACAAAGGACATAAAATGCAGCAGACAAATATTTTTTATCGCCTTTTCTGGTTATTTAAAGCCAATATCATCATCAGTTGTTTGGCCGTTGGCGGCGGCTATATGATTATTCCGTTAATAAAAAAACAATTTATTGATAAGAAACAGGCATTTTCTTTTGACGATTTAATGGAAATGTCTGCTGTGGCCCAATCAGCCCCGGGTGCCATCGCTATCAATCTGGCAGCTTTAACCGGCCACAAAATTGCCGGCATACCGGGTGCTGTTATCAGTTGTATTGCTGCCATATTGCCGCCGCTTTTAATTATATCGGCAATTGCTTCCTGCTACGAACAATTTATCCAAAACCACTATCTAAATGCCGCATTTAAGGGCATGTTGGCCGCTATTGCCGCCATTATTATTGATGTTGTATATGATATGGTTAGTAACATCGCCCAAAACAAAGACAGGCTCGGTTTAATAATGGCCGCCTTTATTTTTGCGGCAGCATTCATATTCAACATCAACGCCATTTTACTAATCATAATATCTTTATTTTTCTACACGATTGTTTTTCATTTTATCAAAAAGGATAAGCCGTAAATGACTGATATTTTGCTTAGCTTAGCCATAAACTTTTTCAAAATAGGCACATTCAGTATCGGCGGCGGATACGCTATCATAACTTTAATTGAAGATTTGCTTGTTAACCAGTACCATTGGCTGACACTTAAAGAATACACCGACATTATTACGATTTCACAATTAACCCCCGGACCACTGGCTATTAATTCTTCAAGCTTTGTCGGCTTAAAAATAGGCGGATTTATTGGAGCCGTCATTGCCACAATCAGCTGCACGATTTCCGGCTTTATCATATCACTTGGCGGCTATATATTTTTCTGCTGCCATCGCAGCAACGCGGTAATTATGTCTGTCTTACATGGACTAAAATCCGTAGCTACCGGTCTTATCGGTTCAGCCGGTGCCGGAATTTTGTTATTATCCATAACCGGCCATAACGAACTTTCAACTGATTCATCAAAATTTGATATTTGGGCATTGTCAATTGCTGCCGTCTCTTTATTTTTACTTCGTCAGTATAAAATAAATTCTGTTTGGCTGTTGGCCTTAAGCGCCACCATCGGCATTTTGATTTACTAAAAATTTGGGGACAAATTAGGGACAGATTCCCCTTTCGCCCAAAAACAAAGGCTTCCGGCAAATCGCCGAAAGCCTTGATTTTCCTAATGGTGCGCTAGGCCGGAATCGAACCGGCACGGAGTTGCCTCCAACAGATTTTAAGTCTGCAGCGTCTACCTGTTCCGCCACAAGCGCATACTTCTTACAAAGTAAGTTTATAACCATATAATTTTATAAATGCAACATAAAACTTGTATTTTTTATAAAATTATGTTGTTCTTATTCTCGGATATTATCCATATATATTAACTAAATGCGACGGAAACAGCGTTTCGGCATTTTTATTGAAAGGTGTTTTTATGCAAAATATTAATCTTTCTTTTCAAAAATATTTATTTCCTAACATTAACAATGACGGGTGGCGCTTTATCAGTATTTTTGCTGCAGCAACAGCAGTGCTGGCAATTATCTGGCTGCCTTTGGGATTAATCGGACTTGTTCTAACTGTATGGTGCTACTATTTTTTCCGCGATCCAGACCGTATCACACCGCAAATTAAAAACGTTGTTGTTGCCCCGGCAGACGGCATTGTTCAAATGATTACCCGCGTTACCGGCCCGGAAGAATTAGGGTTAAACAACAAAACATTCAACCGTATCAGCATTTTCATGAGTGTCTTTAATGTTCATGTCAATCGCGCACCGGCATCAGGAAAAATCATCAGAAAAGCTTATATTAAGGGCAAATTTTTTAACGCCACGCTTGATAAAGCCAGCAAAGACAATGAACGCCAATTGCTTGCCATGCGGACCGAATGCGGTAAAGAAATTGCTTTCGTACAAATTGCCGGTTTAATCGCTCGCCGTATAATTTGCTACGCCAAAGACGGGCAACAATATCAAGCTGGAGAACGATTCGGTCATATTCGTTTTGGTTCGCGCTTAGACGTTTATTTACCGACTGATATAGAACCCCAAGTCTGTGTCGGACAAACAATGATCGCCGGCGAAACTATTCTAGCCAACTTAAAATCAGAAGCACCACGAGTTGAAGGAGCTGTCAAATGAAAAAACTCCAAAAAATAAACGATTTAAACAACCGGATTTTAATATCAAAACAAAAGCTTAAAGAAGTTCCTTTCCGAAAGTTAGTACCAAACATGCTAACCATGATGGCGCTCTGCTCGGGCGTCACATCCATCCGTTATGCTATTTTAGACGATTGGGTTAAAGCTGTTCTTTGTATCTTTTTAGCAGCCGTTTTTGATGGCTTAGACGGACGCGTTGCCAGATTTTTAAAAGCCTCATCAAAATTCGGCGCCGAATTAGATTCTTTATCAGATTTTGTTAGTTTTGGCATAGCTCCGGCTATTTTAATATATCAATGGACACTCTTTGATTTACCAAAATTCGGCTGGTTTTTTTGTTTATTATTTGCTATGGGCATGGCAATGCGTTTAGCACGTTTTAATACTATGTTAGAAGACGAAGACCAACCCGAATACTGGTCGCATTATTTTGTCGGCGTCCCGGCACCGGCTGCTGCCGCACTTGCCATGATGCCCATTCTTATCAGTTTTGGCATTCCGCAAACCGAAGAATTTCTGCGTTCTGATGCCTTTTGCAGTATCTCTATGTTTATTGTTGCTTTTTTAATGGTTAGCCGTATACCAACCATTTCCTTAAAAAAGCTTAAAGTACAAACATATATGTTGCTGCCTTTGATGTTATTTGTCGTTTTATTCGTTCACTTCATGTTAACACAACCATGGTTAACCTTAGGTTTTATGACCGGGCTTTATGCTTTATCCATACCATTGGGAATTATAAAATTCTTGTACGACAAAAAAAATTATGAAAAAAAATAAAAAAGGCGGATAAACCGCCTTTTTTATTTTTACCATGGAATGCCTTTAACACATCTATCGGGATTTTTATCGCAATACGTACTATCTCTTCCCATTTCATGTAATTTGTTTCGGTCTTCCGGAAAATCACCGGCAACAACGCATCCGCCAATAAATAACAAAACAAAAAAGACCCATATTTTCATAACTCATCCTTTACAATACAAACCTTAAACCACAATATATAACTAAAAGCGTCACAAGCCTGGCTATATGGCGCATCCATACACTTTTACTATATTCGGCAGAACTCCGCCATATACCAAACAAAACCATAATAGAATAAAGCACCAAAGCCAACAGACACACAAAATAACCTATTGTTAAAAACAGTATCATATTGTCCATGTTTAACGGCGAAAAATAGTGAGAATAATAATAACTTATGGTAACACCATTTAATTTTTGAAGCAAAAAAGATTTAAAAATTTTTGTAACAATAGAACAGAAAAAAATTCCAACAATGCAAAATTTCCAAAAAGTTTCTTTTAAAGAAAATTTACCATACACTAACTTGCCAAACATTTTTTCTCCTTTCCGTCCTTTATAAAACTTTTTATTTTAAAATTTAGTTATTATCTTAATATAAGGTTTAACGCCAAGTTCTTGCTGCACCTCGGCAATATATCTTGACCATTCTCCCCACATGGCCCAATGATTAATAAATTCGCTTGCCGCCTCTACCGATTTTGATAATTGCACTCGAATAGTTTCTTCCAACAACTTATACATCGTCATACTTATAATATCAAAATCAATATGAAGCTTTTTCATATCATCAAACCAAATAGCCTTACTTTCCAACAAATAGTTAAATTCCATAAGATCTGCAACTCTATGCGGCTGAGACAAAATCGGTTTTGCTCTTAAAAACAAATTTCCAACAATCCAGGATGCATAAATTTTTCTAAGTGTTTCACGGTCAAAACGAGCGCCTTTTTTTGCAGCCTCTGCAACAGAGGCAATTGAAATAACATTTGCTTTGTGCTCTTCAATAATATGTTTATACATACCCAGCGAATTTTGGTAAGCGCTTCCCGGGCCAAGAGAATGACCGTTTTCATGACCAATCACAAAAACAATAGCTTTTGACTTGTCGATATATGAATGCAATGCTGGATCGACCAACCTATCCAAAAGTTTTTTCTCTCTTTCTTCATCACAGCTAAAACGTACCTGCCGATGATAAACATTGCGCCGACCGCCGCCTGTTTGAACAGCGGTTTTATCATTATTCGGCAAATTTTGCGCCGCTGTAATCCCACCGCGGCACATAGCATAATCACCTGTCAAAGCAATTAAATCAACATCAACCATACTATGCGGTATACTTTTTTCTTCAAAATCATCCTGACCATACTGTTCATGATATGGCATCCATTTAGCAAAATACGGCAATAGTTTTTGCGAAAACAAAATATTCTCTGTCTCCGGCTTATTTACAATCCCAACACGACATCCTAACGTATCTTTAGCCACAACCGTAATATTATACTCTCCAAGAATTTTTATAATTTCAGGATTATCAAATACCGTGCTTGTAATTTCATCTTCATAATTTTCTCGTGAAATTGTAAATTCCAAAGTTGTATTTTGCAATTTTGCCCAATGCTTATCCGCCAACATGTCCATATCCGGATTATTTTGCAACAAAGCCTGAATTTGCCAATTAAGATATTCTTTAAACTCAGGTTCTGTACAATAATAAGCAGCAGCCTCCAATTCATGCGCCACATCAGCAAAATCATCAGCAAAATATTCTGTATAATCAATGGCTTTCAAGGTATCACCATTGCGGCGAACCATCGTCCTTGCCGACAAAATTTTTCGGATTTCATCAATTTCCCCACGTTGTCCCATGGCAATAAGAATACGATGAAACTCCTCTACGGACAAATCACTAGGATAAAAATTTTTTCCGGGCAACAGCTCAGCTTCTTTCACAATTTTTGTCGGCTCTCTGTTAAACCCGTTAAAACCTATAACACCGTTTATGCAATTAAAAAGCTCCAAAGCCTTAGCGGCGTGCGTACTTTTTAAAGAAGCCCTTTCCAGACAATCTTTCACCTTTAAATTAAGAGGATGATCCTGTTCCAAAGCAACATCATTAATTATATTTGCAGCATTGACCAAATGTTCAATAGCTTTTTTATCGCCATCCGGAAGATTTTGATATGCTTCAAAATCCTTAGATATTAATTCAACCGTTCGCGTTTTTTCTTTTAAGATAAAATCAAGTTGTTCTTCGTTAAAATTTAATTCAAATCCGTCAATTTGCATGATAAGGTATCTCCGCGGCTTTAAAATAGTAAATCTCTATCTTTTCTGACCAATAATCGGGATGTAAGCCTGATTTTAATTTCAATTGATTAACAAATTCTTTCTTATCAGAATATATATTCCAAAAATAAGGCAACATAATCCCTTTTCGCTTTCCATCCTGCAAAAAAACACCCTCTCCGGCTTGCAATTCGGCTATAAAATCGTTCTCTTCTGCATAATGTCTTACTTTGCGCTCTGTCAAAAGAAACACCTTTACATTAGCATTTGGCATATTTTCTTTAGCTTTTTTAACATAGTAACAAATAGCTGATTTTACTGATTTTTCAAAATTAAAAGAACCATATTCTTTAAACATCTTTTTGTTCAAATCATAAGCCAAAACATAAACAGTAGCTTTATCCCAAAGATGTTTATTCTCTTTTGCAGATTTTATTTTACAAGAATTGGTATTTAATAGCTGTTTCATAAAATCTTGCAGCACATCTTTATAATCATAAATAAAAGATTCTAAATTTGAATATTGTTGATCCAAAGATAATTTATCAGAAAAAATTTGACTTTCAATTTCCAAAGGAATGTTCTGATATTTCGATAAATTTCGCACCACCGGCCGTAAATTTAACTTAGCAGCTACATCTTCAGCCACACCCAAAACATCAGAAATCTGATTATCTTGAATTTCATCAATCAAAACAACAAAATTTCCAGACACATTAAGATAATTCAGCAGTTTACCTGCCAATGATTCTTGAACATCATCATTTATTATAATGTCCAAAGAAACATTTTCTGGCAATATAGCATTAAAATTTTCAGATTTAGCTGCTTTATCAGCCGGCATCCAAACAGCAATTTTTTGCAATTGATAAGTTTCCAAATTCTTTCTTAAGTGGTGCAAAAACTGATTACAATATTTATAAGGCAAAACCACAATTTTAGGACTTTTATCTGCTAAAGAATAATATGTAACAGAAATTTCAGGATTTCTTAAGGGGGCATATACATCTTCAGGAGTTTGATACGTCGTTATCTTTTCTGGATTAGTTGCGATGAGCTTATTAAACATAAAAACATTAATAACAAACACCACCAAAATTAAAAAAAACAACACTGTTTTTTTTAAAATTTTCAAATACTGTTCTCTGTTATTATTTAATGCCATATTTATTACATATCAAACAATTACCACTGTTTTAATGTAACCTATTTTAAATTTGATAAAAGCAAACTCTGATAAAAATCCACAAATGAATTAAAAAAGCAAATATCTTCTGTTTTTTGCTCTTCATCACCCCAAATAGATTTACCGATTCGAATAGGGCGAGCACCGGCGGCTTGAGCGCAACAACTATCCATCGGACTATCACCGATAACCCATACTGTTTTAGGGTTAATATCTTTTTCGCTTAAAATATCTTTTACTGTCCATATTAAATGCCCTTTAAAAGGCTTATCTTCTTTTGCCTCATGTCCGCAAACAATATTATCAAAAATATTCGGATTAAATAACAAAGGAAGTTCATAATCAAATAAAACCCTGTCTTTATTAGTCATAATCATAACCGCCACTTGATGCTTTTTAAAAAAATTCAAAACCTCATGCGTTTTCGGGAAAGCGGTTATTCTCTGAGCAACATTTTTCAAATAAATTTCAGAATATTTTTTATATGCCTCTTCGGCTTTATCGCCAAAGATTTTGGGGAAATTATCTTTAAATGACAAATTATTATCTCTTTTTTCTTTTACCTTATCCCAACTTTCCAACCCATACTGTGGCAAAACTTGATTTATGGCATACACAAGCGTGCTGCGGCTTTCAGCCAATGTATTATCCCAGTCAAAAACCGCAGCTTTCAGTCCTTCAATATTTAAATCCGCCTTTGGCATTAATTAAACCTCTTTATGCCTTAAAATAAATCATTAAAGACATAATTCAAGATACGACAAACGACCTAAAAATTTTTGCCGATTTTCTTTTTACCGCCCATATATGGCTGCAGTTTTATCGGAATATTAACCGAGCCATCTTCATTTTGATGATTTTCAATAAACGGCACCAAAGCGCGCGGCGTGGCGATTCCGGTATTATTCAAGGTGTGGGCAAATTTAACTTTACCATCGGCATTGTCGCGATAACGCAAATTGGTTCTTCTGGCTTGCCAATCGGTGATATTTGAACAAGAATGCGTTTCCCGATAACAATTTTGGCTGGGAACCCACGCTTCCAAATCATACTGACGATATTTAGGAGCACCCATATCACCGGTACAAACTTCCAAAACCTGATACGGAAGTTCCAAATCCTGCAAAACTTCTTCTGAAATTGCCAATAGTTTTTTATGCCATTTTTCACTTTCAGCAATATCGTTTTTACAAATAACAAATTGTTCGGTTTTCATAAATTGATGCACACGAACAAGACCGCGCGTGTCTTTTCCGGCTGCTCCGGCCTCTCTGCGGAAACACGGCGAAAAACCGGCATACAAAATCGGCAATTCGTTTTCTTGTAAAATTTCATCGGCGCGCAAAGAATTTAAGATTAACTCTGCCGTACCGGACAAATAAATATCATCTTCCGGCATATAATAAATTTCATCGCGTGAAAAAGGCAGATAGCCTTGACCATACAACGGTTTCTCCTTAGAAATCGATGGAACGGTAATAACCGTAAAACCATTTGCCCGCAATTTATCCAAAACCATCATATGCATAGCTAATTCAAGCTTTGCCAAATCGTTTTTAATCGCATACGTTCTGGAACCGGAAACTCTGGCAATTCTTTCCATTTCTGCCCAATCATTAATTTCCATTAATTCCACATGGTCACGCGGCGTAAAATCAAAATGCGGAATATCACCAACTTTACGCCGCACCACATTACCGCTGTCATCAGGGCCAATCGGACTTTCCGGCGACGGCATATTAGGCATTTTAAATTCCAGCAAGCTAAATTTTTCTTGCTCAGCATTAAGCTTTTCCATTTCTTTTTTTAATTCTTCACCCAAAGCCTTGCTTTTATTAATAATTTCTTGTCGCTCTTCCGGTTTTGCCGATTTTATTGAGTTGCTAAGCTTGTTTTTTTCTTCCGCCAAAGCCTGTGAAGAAGTTTTTAATTTTGTAATATCTTTATACAAAGCAATCAGTTCATCCAAATCTAAATCATCTTTAGAATAACCTTTTTTCTGCAAGCCGTTTTTAATTTCTTCTATATTATCAAGAATATATTTTATATCTAACATATTAATCTTCCTAAAAATCTTTTAACGCTAAAATTTTTAATAGATTACCTTTTTTAGAAATAATTACAATACAAAAAATCAAAATATTTCCGTTTTTTCTAAAAAGCTGTGCTTTATCAAATATAATCCTTTACATACTTTCAAAAAAAACATACTATTATTTTATAAATTTTATTATGAAGACATTATTTAATTTTTTTTATATGTACATAGATATCTCTAAGATACCCAACAATCTCAAAGAGATTAAGGTATTAGACGGCCGACCAGCTTATATTTTTGTGCCTTATGAAGGAAAATTCCCAACCAAGCACAAAATTAAAGACAAATGTTTTTGCCCCTATTGTGGGAAAGAGCTGGAAAATGAAAAGTGCTCTTGTTTCTCATACAAAAAAATTGAGGAATTTAACAACACTCTCATCAACAAAGATGATTGAATTTTTAAAACTCAGACTTAACAAATAATTTTACAAAATTAAATGTTAATTCTGAGTTTTTTATTTTTCAGATTTTTCCAAAATTTGCAATTTTTGCACTTCCATAAAATTAACAATCAGCGCAATTATTAACAAGGTCATCAAATTAAAAATAAATTCTGCTATAAAATTATAAAGTTGTGGCGTTTCTGTTTCAGACTTATACAAAACCGCATGAACACTCACCAATAAAAACAAAACAATCATAAAAAGCAAAGACGCTGAAAAAATAATTCTAAAACCTTTACCAGACGTATTGTTCCAAACAAATCTAAAATTTTGCCACCAAACCTGCCAAGAATCACGAAAACCACCTGCAGATAACGATGCTGCAAAAAGAGCATAAAAACGTATCAAAACAAAAGGTATAATAAAACCGATGCTGACAAATGTAAAATATACCAACTCAATTTGCCAAACCGGATTAGGAACTCTAAACAAAAGCAAAAGACCGGAAACAACCGGAAGAAGATTAATAAATATAAAAATAAACAGAAAGCCAAAATCTTTAAAAAAACTTCTCCAATGGGTTAAAAAATAACCATAAACATCCTCTCCAAGAGTTTTATTTGTAGCAAGATGATACCATACCGTAATAAAACAAGAAAAAATCACCAATTTCACAAAAAAATAAAAAGCATATAAATTATGATGATTACAAGGAAGTTGGCGTGCCATTTCTTCATTAAAGACACATAGATAAGTCTGGTCAAACAAATAAGACAACAAAGTCAAAATTAAAGCAAACAAACTGCCGCTTAATAGAAACCTTTCCAAGTTATCAGAGACATTCCACAATGGAAAAATCAAAGACTTTACAACTGAATACTTGTTCGTATCAATCTGAGAAGCATCTTTTTGCATATTAAATCTCCTTCACGCTTGAAATACCGGAAATTGCTCTGATTTTACGAATTAAATCAACATCATAAAAAGCATAACCGCCGCTTAATTCAATCCGTACGTCCCAACTATCAATTTCCGGAACAATATATATTTTGTTTGCCCCTTGTCTATCTTTTTGTAAAATATCTTTAAGAGCCGTAACGGCACTGATATCTGCTATACTAATAACCAATCCTTTTGCTTGTTCAGCAATAACTTCATCCAAAGTTTTTACTGAATTTATCATAATCCTCGGGTTTGCATCTTCGCTTTGTTTATCAATTGTCAACTTTACCAAAACAGGCACGCCGGAATTTAAGACCTCTTCATATTTAATAATCCCTTCGGAAAAAAGCAACGCTTCAAAAGAGCCGGTGGTATCGGACAACCCGACAAACGCATATTTGTTTCCGGATTTGCTCAAACGTTTTTGAAAACTCTCGACACAAGCGGCCACATTAGCTTTAATACTATCACCGGCTTTAATATTTTGCATGACATCAACAATATTTTTCACACCAATTTTTTTCATACTCTCCGCATAAATATCCAATGGGTGTGCCGACAAATAAAATCCTATAGCTTCCGCCTCGTAACGCAGCCTTTCCAGATACGGCCACTCGGCAGTTTCTCTGAACTTAATTTTTGTTGACAATTCTTCCGCACCAAACAATGACTTTTGCTCACTTGTTTTAACTTCCGTTGCGGCATAAACATTGCGCATAATAACATCAATGTTTTCAAATAATTTGGCTCTGTTGTTTTCAAGACAGTCAAAAACACCAGCCTTAATAATATTTTCCAGTTGCTTGCGGTTGACATATTTAAAATCAACCCGGTGGCAAAAATCGGACATATCCTTAAAAGGTCCGTTTTTTTCGCGCTCTTCAACAATTCCGCGCATATAAGCTTCGCCCACACCTTTAATTGCGCCCAAAGCATAGCGGATTTTTCCATCTTCAACCTTAAAATCAGCATTAGATTTATTAACATCCGGTTTAACAATTTCAATACCCGTTGCCTTGCATTCAGATGTAAAAAATGCCAACTTATCGGTATTAGTCATATCCAAATCCATCACCGCGCACATAAATTCCACCGGATAATGCGCTTTCAGATACGCCGTTTGATAAGAAATCAAAGAATATGCCGCCGCATGCGACTTATTAAATCCGTAAGAGGCAAACTTTTCCATCTGGTCAAAAATGCTTTTAGCGACATCCTCAGAAATACCGTTGGCAATAGCGCCTTTGGTGAATTTTTCTCGTTGTTTGGGAATTTCTTCTCGTTGCTTTTTACCCATAACTTTACGCAGTTTATCGGCTTCACCCATGGTATAGCCGCCCAACGCCCGGGCAATATTCATAACCTGTTCCTGATAAACCATAATCCCGTAAGTTTCATCCAAAATCGGCGCCAAACTCGGGTGCAAATAAGTAATTTCTTCTTCGCCGTGTTTACGTTTAATATACGTCGGAATATTATCCATCGGTCCCGGGCGATACAAAGAAACGATAGCGATTAAGTCTTCAAAACGGTCCGGTTTGATTTGTTTGTGCACATCTTTCATACCTGAAGATTCAAACTGAAACACCGCCGCCGTATCACCGCGCTGCATTAATTCATAGGTCGGTTTATCGTCTAAAGGCACAGAATCAATATCCAAATCAATACCGTGAACTTTCTTTATCCAATCCACTGCTTTTTTGATAACCGTCAGTGTCTTCAAACCCAAAAAGTCAAACTTAATTAAGCCGGTTTCTTCCACATATTTCATGTCATATTGCGTTACCGGCATATCCGCCTTCGGATCTTTATAAAGCGGCACAAGCTGGTCGAGAGGGCGGTCACCGATAACCACACCGGCGGCATGCACGCCCGAATGCCTGTACAAACCTTCCAGTTTCATGGCAATATCAAACAACTTGTTAACCTGTGGATCTTTTTGCCGCATTTCTTCCAATTCGGGAACCGTGTCAAGCGATTCTTGCAAAGAAACATTTTTGCCCTGCACCGGGTTCGGTATCATTTTTGAAATCTTGTCCGCCTGAGCATAAGGAATTTGCAAAACCCGCGCCACATCACGGATAACCTGTTTCGATTGCAGTTTACCGTAAGTAATGATTTGCGCCACATGGTCAAAGCCGTATTTATTCTGGACATATTCAATTGTTTTAAACCGGTTTTCCTGACAAAAGTCCACGTCAAAATCCGGCATATTGACACGATCCGGATTTAAGAAACGCTCAAACAGCAAATCAAGCTTAATCGGATCAAGTTCGGTAATTTTCAAAGACCACGCCACAATTGAACCGGCGCCCGAACCTCGTCCCGGCCCGACCGGAACACCATGGGTTTTTGACCAACGGATAAAATCCGAAACGATAAGAAAATATCCCGGAAAACCCATTCTTTTAATAACGCTTAATTCATATTCCAGCCGGTCATAATATTTTTTATCGATTTCTGCCTTCTGTTCATCCGTCATACCTTCAAAATAAACATGCTTTGCCATCCGTTCGGCCAAACCTTTATGCGCTTCTTCAGTGATATATTCATCCTGGGTTTTGCCGTCCGGACATTCAAAAATCGGCAACAGAGGCTTAACTTTTTCGGAAAGAAAATTACATCTTTTAGCAATCTGAACAGTGTTCATGGTTGCTTCCGGCAAATCTTTAAACAACTCAAGCATTTCGCTTTCTGAACGAAAACGGTTGTTCGGTGAATAGCGCTTACGGTTTTCATTTGCCAGATATTCGCCGGCGGCAATACATATTAATGCGTCATGTGCTTCATACATATCCGCATCAAAAAAGAAAACCTCATTAGTTGCCACCAGTGGCACATTATATTTATATGCCAAATCAAGAAAAGCTTGTTCCGTTTGTTGCTCTTCCGGCAAACCGATTCGGGCAATCTCCATATAAAGCCGATTATCTTTACCAAAAATTTGCAACAATTTTTGCAATATTTGTTCCGCTTCCGCCGCGCGATTCTCCAGCAACAATCTGCCGATTGCACCGTCCACACCTGCCGTCAAAGCAATCAAACCCTCGTTTAACTCTTCTAAATCGCTGTACTTAAGCTGAGGATCATCGCCATTGGCCGTATTATCAAGATAAAACCTTTTCATCAATTTCATGATGTTTTCGTAACCGGTTTTATTCATCACCAACAAAATCAATTTATCTCTTTGAACTTCCTTGCCTTTGGTGCGCAACAAATCATCAGCATCCGGATTACGCACATAAAATTGGCATCCTAAAATCGGTTTAACGCCGTCTTCTGCCGCATATTTAGAAAAAGCCTTAGCGCCAAACATATTTCCGCTGTCGGTTATTGCCACAGCGGGAATATTGCTTGCCTTCAACTTATGGATAAGTGCCGGAACCTGTATAGCACCTTCCGACAAAGAATAAGCGGTATGAACCCGCAAATGTATAAATTTAGGATCTTCCATTTTTATTCCTGTTAACAAGCCTGCCTTAAGTATAAAACATCTATCATTGTTCTCAATCTATTTTTCACAGATATACTGTTAAAAAAATATCCGGAACAATTTTTGTCCCGGATATTTTCAACATAAAATTAAAATCTTATTTTTTCAAAATAGATTTACCGGCATAAACCGCCATATCACCCAATTCTTCCTCAATACGGATTAATTGGTTGTATTTTGCCATACGGTCAGTTCTGGACATTGAACCGGTTTTAATCTGACCGCAGTTGGTGGCAACCGCAATATCAGCAATCGTGGTATCTTCGGTTTCACCCGAACGGTGTGACAAAACTGCCGTATATTTGTTGCGCTGAGCCAAATCAACCGCTTTCATGGTTTCGGTCAAAGAACCGATTTGGTTAACTTTAACCAAAATTGAGTTGGCAACGCCTTTTTCAATACCCATTGCCAAGCGTTTCGGATTCGTCACAAACAAATCATCACCGACCAGCTGAACTTTATCGCCTAAAGCATCGGTCAACATTTTCCAACCTTCCCAATCATCTTCGGCCATACCGTCTTCAATTGAGAAAATCGGGAAACGGGAACACAAATCTTTGTAAAATTCAACCATTTGAGCATTGGTGTATGATTTTCCTTCACCAACCATTTCATACTTGCCGTTTTTATAAAATTCGGAAGAAGCGGCATCAATGGCCAAAACCACATCATCACCAGGTTTATAACCGGCATCTTCAATGGATTTGACAATAAAAGACAAAGCTTCTTCAGCTGATTTCAAATTCGGAGCAAAACCGCCTTCATCACCAACATTGGTGTTGTGTCCGGCAGCTTTTAAATTCTTTTTCAAAGTATGGAAAATTTCCGAACCCATACGCACCGCTTCTTTAATTGAACCGGCAGAAACAGGCATAATCATAAACTCTTGAATATCAATCGGGTTATCGGCATGCTGACCGCCGTTGACAATATTCATCATCGGCACCGGCAAAGTACGGGCCATTGTGCCGCCCAAATAACGATACAACGGCAAACCGGCCTCTTCAGCTTGTGCTTTTGCCACAGCCAACGAAACCGCCAAAATAGCATTAGCGCCGAGTTTTCCTTTATTTTCCGTGCCATCTAAATCAATCATTGTTTTATCAATACTGATTTGATCTTCAGCTTCCAAACCGGCCAAAGCATCATAAATTGCATCATTAACGTTAGCAACGGCTTTTTCAACGCCCTTACCCATATAACGTTTTTTATCACCATCGCGCAGTTCTACGGCTTCATGAACACCGGTAGAAGCACCTGACGGAACCGCTGCACGACCGAAAGCGCCGCTTTGCAAAACAACATCAGCCTCAACCGTCGGGTTGCCACGTGAATCTAAAATTTCGCGTGCATGAATATCAATAATGGCACTCATTTTTTTCTCCTTAAAAATTTATCTAAAAACACTGCACATAAATTGTTCTATTTTTAAGTGATTGTCAAGTCTAACCTGTTATAAATTTACTATTTTTATTGTCTTAAGTTTATTTTTCAATATACTAAATATGAACAAACAAAAAAGGATTTAAAAAATGTTTTCAGATAAATGGCATCGGCGATTTATGGAAATGGCTTTTTTGGTAGCCTCTTGGTCAAAAGACCCTTCTACCAAAACCGGTGCTGTTGTTGTCGGACCAGACAGAGAAATCAGGGCAACCGGCTATAACGGCCTGGTCAGAGGCGTTGACGATAACATCCCCGAACGCATGGAACGCCCCACAAAATACGATTTTTTTGAACATGCCGAACGCAATGCCGTATATAATGCCTGTTTAACCGGAACTTCCTTGAAAGGTTGCGTTATGTATGCCACCCATGCCCCTTGTACCGATTGCGCCCGCGCCATTATTCAAGCCGGTATAAAAATGGTTGTAACCAACAAAATTATTATTGATGAAAACACGCCCAAAGGAACTTGGCGCGATAAGCTTGAATATTCCGCACAAATGTTCAAAGAAGCCGGTGTGGAATATATTGAACTTGAACCAAACAAATAAACGAACTTTCCTAAAAAATACGACGATCACATTTTTTAGCCAACTGGACTTTAAATGCCTGCAAGCACGATTATATTTGCAATCAAGTGCAGGATTTACTTTACACGCCTGTTAATTAATATAAGGAGAGTTTATAATGAAAATTCTGATTGCCGATGATCACGCATTATTTAGAGATGAATTAGCTTCACGTCTGGAAAAACTCAATTCTGATGTTGTTTTAATGCAAGCTTCATCTTTTTCTCAGGCATTAAAAATACTTGAAAAAGAAACTGACTTAGACATGATTATTGTTGATTTGGATATGCCTGATATGCAATGGGAAGAAGGTATAAATCAATTAAAACAAAAATCAGATAACGCAAGTGTGGTTATCATATCAGCATCAGAAGATATGCGAAACATCCGTAAAATCTTAGCAACCGGAATAAAAGGCTATATCCCGAAACGTTTAGAGCCTCAAATTATGCACAATGCTCTTAAAACCATTATGGAAGGCGGAATTTATATACCGCAAGCACTTGTTGAAAACAATTCCGAAACAACCAGCAACAGCAATCGTCGCGGAAAAACTTTAACTAACCGTCAATCACAAGTTTTAGATTTGATAGCCGAAGGAAAATCCAACAAACAAATTGCTTATGAAATGGGTGTTTCCGAAGCAACCGTCAAATTGCACATCAACGCCCTGCTCCGCTCCTTAAAAGTCAACAACCGTACACAAGCTGTTATCACTGCGCAAAAAATGGGATTAATATAAAAACGCTTGCAAAATAAGGCAAATTCTTTAATATAAGCATTGCCCTTGTGTTGAAGGTGGTGTCTAGTAAATACCAAAACCAAAAGAACTCCTTCTTTGGGGGAGTCTTCGAAATAAGGCCTTTGGCGCGAATAAGAAGGGCTGACTTTTGGCAGTTTACTAGCTCCTCCGCTTTGATTTTCAAAGCGGTTTTGTTTTAATTTATGAACAAAAGAAAGGAGCTTATGAATAATGCTTAGTAAAGAACAAAGGCGTGCGGCCTTAAAACTAACCCGGCGTGAAACCCGGAAGCTGTTATGGGAGTTACGTCAAAGTCATGATATATCATTGGAAGACTTGTCGGTACTTTCCTGTATACCGGAATGGCAATTGGATTATCTGATATGCGGCCGCGGCCAGATTAACGGCGGCTATCTGGCACAGCTGGCAGCCTTTTATGATAAGCGGATTAAAATTGAGCTTATTGATTATCCGCCGACTGGTGATAAACTTAAAGCATAATAAAACCAAAACCCCGCTCAAAAGAGCGGGGTAGATATTTGAATAATAAATTATATTTCTCTTTTTTCTTGTATTTTTTGCCGGAAAATCTGTAAAGACACAGATACATCAGATGAAACATTGACATTTTCCCGGATATTATCACGAGAAATAACATTTTTATTTGTTTCGGATAAAGATTGCTGATACTGATATGTCCTATCATTATCTATAAGTTCTGGAATATCAATAATCGTAGCAGCACGATCTTTAAAAAACACAAAATTGTTTACATCGTTATTAAAACCGATAAATTGCGGTTTTCCATCATGATTACAACCATTATACATCATCATATGGCCATTACCTACCGCTTGCTGTCCTTTAACAACAATAAGAGTTCCTGGTTTAAAATTCTTGATATCTTCCATCAATGAAGATGTTTTATGCACAGCTTGAGGATTTTGATGCTCAAGATGTTCGACAAAAGTGTTGGGATGAGCAGCAATTTCAGCACTTTCCGGTAAAAAAGAAAAACCACCGTAGTAATATTTTAATTCATAAAGCGGCGCCGTAAGAGATTTAGTGCAATAACCATGATCTTGCTCGGCCGACAGCTCTGCATTTTCAATCGAGTTTTTTTCCTGAGCGGTTACAAAAGATTGGCTAATACCACGATTGACAATTGCAGGAACAACAGCTTTTTCAATCAATAAACTAGTTTTTGAAAGATTTGTAATTTCTTGTTCATGTTCTTGAAGATATTTTTGAGCTTTAATATCATATTCTTTTTGTACTTGTTCGGAAGAGTTTTTATAAAGTGCACACTTTTCACCTTCATTGTTCCCTTCAAGCACAGCATTAAGAGCTATTTGTCTTTTTTTATTTTCAACAATTTCCGGGGAACAAATTTTATCAACATTGTCTTTATCAATATGAATAAGTGAAATTTCACGAATACCTTGTCCGTTTTCCTCAATTTTAAAAAATATTCCACCATATCCGTCAGGTTTAGCACTTTGCTCGGCTTTCTGTTTTTTTTGCAACAGATTTGTTATGTTAGCAGAAACAGCCATAACATATTTTTCTTGAATATCTTGAGTAGAATCAGACATAATCATTCTCCATTATAATATATATTATATAACTTTTTCCCTTTTTTTGCAATTCGTTTTTCAGCTATGTAAAACCCCGCTTTTTGATGAGCGGGGCTTTTTATCATTAACTGTTCATATTATTGAAAAAATCTTGATTATCTTTTGACATCCGGAGTTTATCAAGCAAAAACTCCATACCGTCAGTCATACCCATTTGCATCAGAACCCGACGCAAAACCCACATTTTGGAAAGAGTCGCTTTATCAACCAAAAGCTCTTCTTTACGCGTGCCGGAACGAGTGATGTCAATCGTTGGGAACAAGCGTTTATCAGTCAGCTTGCGGTCAAGAATGATTTCAGAATTACCTGTTCCTTTGAATTCTTCAAAAATAACCTCATCCATCCGTGAACCGGTATCAATCAAAGCCGTGGCAATAATAGTTAAAGAACCGCCTTCTTCCACATTGCGCGCTGCACCGAGCAATCTTTTCGGACGTTGCAGGGCGTTGGCATCAACACCGCCGGTTAAAACCTTGCCCGAAGATGGAACAACCGCATTGTATGCCCGCCCCAAACGGGTAATGGAATCAAGCAAAATCACCACATCTTTTTTGGTTTCCACTAAACGTTTGGCTTTTTCAATAACCAATTCCGCTACCTGAACATGGCGTGTCGCCGGTTCATCAAAGGTTGAAGAAATCACCTCGCCTTTGACCGAACGGGTCATATCCGTCACTTCTTCCGGACGTTCGTCAATCAACAACACAATCAAATAAACTTCCGGATGGTTAACCGCAATGGCATGTGCAATATTTTGCAGCATCACTGTTTTACCGGTGCGCGGCGGCGCCACAATCAACCCGCGTTGTCCTTTTCCTTGCGGTGCAATCAAATCAATAACACGGGTGGTATAGTCTTTTTCACCGCAAATAATGTCAAAATTAAGTTTTTCGGTCGGATATAATGGCGTTAAGTTGTCAAAATTAACCCTTAACTTGGATTTTTCAGGATCTTCATAATTAATTGTGTTAATTTTGGTTAAGGCAAAATAACGTTCATTGTCTTTAGGCGCCCGGATTTCACCTTCCACCGTATCCCCGGTGCGTAAGCCAAACTTTTTAACTTGCGCCGGAGAAACATAAATATCATCCGGGCTGGCCAAGTAATTGGATTTTGCCGAACGCAAAAACCCAAAACCGTCTTGCAAAACTTCAATCACCCCGTCACCGTTAATGATATTGTCTTCCGAGGCAATTTTTTTCATAATGGCAAAAATCAAATCCTGAACCCGCATGGATGATGCGTCTTCAACGCCCAAATCTTCCGCCCAGGTTAATAACTCCTTCGGAGATTTTTCCTTTAATTCTTTAATATGCATGTGAACCTTATTGATAAATTAAAATTGAAAATTGCGAACGCAACATTTATATATATACTAAGAAAGTTAAAAAAGTCAATCTCTATTTAAGCCGCTTTTATGCACATCCTGCCTTGCCAAAATTTAAATTTAAAAATAACTGTTGTTATTTGTATATAGTTGTGTTGATTGGGGATTATTTTTTATCCACCGAGTTATCCAAAATTTTAAGACTCTGTTAATAAGTTTCTTAATAAATCATTAAATTGTTTTTGATTCAAAAGTTTAAAATTTTTAATATCTTGTTAATAATTTTAGTTATCACCATTATATATGCTTGTGATTTATTTTTATCAACATGTTAATAAGTTCTAGGAAATGTTTTTACATTGTGCGTATAAAATTATATTCTATTTTTAGTTACGCAACTTATGCACAAATCAAAAGCGTTTTTGTGTATAAGTGATTTAACTATTTGATAAGGAACAAAAAACAATGCAAATTGTGGCTATTACCGGCGCTATCGGCTGCGGCAAAACAACCATTGCCGGCATTATAAGACAACTCGGGTATGTTGTTTTTGATGTTGATAAATGGTGTCGTCGTTTGTATTATGAACCTGATTTTTTGCAAACAATAAAAGAAAATTTTCCATTTTGTTGGCAAGACGGGGTTTTTAATAAACGAATTTTACGCAATTATGTATTTGCAAATAAAGCTGAATTAAACAAATTGGAAAAACTAACACATCCGTTTTTAAAGCAAAAATTTTTACAAGCCATTCATAAAAGCTGCCGAACCGAAGATATTGTTTTTGTTGACGTCGCGTTATTGTTTGAAATGGGATGGAATCAATACTGTACGGACATTATTGTTGCCGATGTTCCTTATGAAATTCAAAAACAGCGGGTTATGCAACGAGACAATATATCAGAAGAGGACTTTTTAAATATCTTGAAAGTACAAATGCCGAACAGTGTACGTATTGGTTTGGCTGATTATGTTGTAACAACTGATAAGTCTTTAGGTTGTCTGAAAGCGAATTTAATTGAACTGATAAAAGAGATAAAATCATGTTAAGAGAGATTGTTTTTGATACCGAAACAACAGGATTTAATCCTGAAGAAGGCGATAAATTAGTTGAAATCGGCGCGGTGGAATTGGTAAATCATTTACCCACCGGCAGAACTTATCATCAATATATTAACCCTGGACGCAGTGTGCCTGAGGATGCCGTCAAAGTCCATGGTTTAACTGATGAGTTTTTAAAAAATTATCCAAAATTATCCGAAGTCGCGCAGGATTTTATAAATTTTGTCGGTGATGATGGAATTTTGGTGGCGCATAACGCATCTTTTGATATTCATTTTATCAATTACGAGTTTAAGCACCTTGGTTTTAGAACATACACATGGGACAGAGTTGTTGATACCTTGGAAATTGCCCGTAACAAATTCCCCGGTGCACGCAACAATTTGGATGCCTTGTGTCGACGGTTTAACATTGATAATTCGGCGCGTACCAAACATGGCGCATTACTTGATGCTGAACTTTTAGCGGAAGTTTATCTTGAACTTTTAGGCGGTGCTGAACCAACTATGAGTTTAACCGCTGAAGATAAAGTTGTGGCAAGAGCAGAACTCAAGACTGAAAGTAAAATATACCGTGAACCACGCTCTTTTCCGTTAAACGAAGAAGAGCTTCAGGCACATAAAACTTTTTTAAAGGAAAAGTTAACAGATGCATTATGGTTAAAAGAACCGGAAAATAATATTAAAACAACTGCTGAATAAGTTTTTTAACTTCCATCATATTGTGAGTTATGTATTTTATACCGAGTTTTTCAACTTTTTGCTGATGAATATTATTATCAATTAAATCTCCGGCCAAAAAGGCAATCGGCAGACAGCCGGCTTTGAGTGCCGCCGTTAAGCCGGCGATAGAATCTTCAATAACAACACAATCTTCCGGTTTTTCGCCCATTTCTTTCGCTGCCAACAAAAACAAATCCGGTTCCGGTTTGCCGTGTTCGACCATATCAACGGTAAAAACATGATTATCCGGAAAATATTTTCTGATACCGGCAATTTCTATTTTATGCATAGTTTTGCTCTTAACCCCGCCGGTGGCAATACATTGTTTAATATTTTTCATCTTGAATATATCTTCTATGCCGTCGGTTAATTCAAAGCCTTTTGTACGCATTGTTTCCATATCCATTTCAATGCTTTTATCCCAAAAATCGTCATTTGTTTCAATACCGAGGCTGTTTAACACATCTCTTTTTGTTTTATCTCCTGTGCCGCGTAAATAATGATTAACGGTTTCCCAATCCCAATCAATGCCTAAAGCCTCTTTCATCAAAATTTGTCTGTTTTTTAGCCAAAGTTTTTCCGTATCGGCAATGACGCCGTCAAAATCCCATATAATCAATTTTTTCATCATACCCTCATAAAAAAATCAAGTCCGTTAAATGCTCATACAAACGAATTTCATGTATTTTATGATATAACACTTAAAAATTAATGAAAAATCGTTCTGTAACGCTTAAAATGGCAAATTTATAAATTTGTTAATATTTCTGCATTATTTTGTAAAAAAAGAGGTGTGGTATGGATAATAAAACAATTTATGCGTTATCAACGGTTTATGGTAAATCTGGCGTTGCTGTTATCAGAATATCAGGAAACAATGCTTTGCAAGTTATTGAACAAATGACTAATATTAATACACTGTATTTAAAGCCTAGGTACGCTTATTTCACACCTGTTTATCATTCTGTTTCACGTGAATCATTAGACAATTCATTACTCTTATATTTCAAAGCACCGCATTCTTTTACCGGTGAAGATACGGTTGAAATTCAGTGTCACGGTTCTAAAGCTGTTTTATCTTCAATATTAAATTCTTTAAGCTTGTTGCCTGATTACCGTTTGGCAGAACCTGGCGAATTTTCCAGACGTGCTTTTTACAATCAAAAAATGGATTTAACTGAAGCCGAAGGTCTGGCTGATTTGATTGATGCCGAAACATCGGCTCAACAAAAATACGCTTTAAGGCAAATGGAAGGTGGTTTAAAAAATCTTTATGATGGCTGGCGTGAAGAACTTTTAAAAGTTTATGCATATTTAGAAGCTTATATAGATTTTCCTGAAGAAAACATCCCAGACGATATAAAAGAGTCTAATTTGAACACTGTATTTAAATTAATTAAAGCAATAGATGAACATTTAAATACTGCAAGTTATGGTGAACGCCTGCGCGAAGGTTTTCGTGTTGTTATTGCCGGACCTGCAAATGCCGGTAAATCAAGTTTATTAAATGCAATTGTTAAGCGTAATGCGGTTATTGTTTCAGATATTGCCGGTACAACACGCGATGCCATAGATATTAATTTAGACATCAATGGATATCCTGTAATTTTTACCGATACGGCAGGCATCAGAAACGCAGACAATCAAATTGAACAGCAGGGGATTGAAATAGCGTTTGAAAAAATCAGACAAGCTGATATGATTTTGGCTCTTTTTGATGCTTCAATTGACACACCGGAAATATTCCAAGAAATCAAAAAAGAATCCAAAAACAAGCTGTTATATGTTGCAAATAAAAGTGATAAATTAACATTTGAACAATGTTCAGAATTGGAAAAACAAGGATGTGTGCTGATTTCTGCTAAATATAACAAAGGGTTAAATGAATTAATGGAAAAAATTTCCGAACATATCGGCAATAACTTTACCGCTGATTCAAACTTGCTGATTACGCGCCAACGTTATCGCGAAGCTTTGCAGGAATGTCTTGAAAATTTGCGCCGTTTTAATTTTGATAAAGAGATTGAGTTCTCCGCTGAAGACATACGTTTAGCGGCGCGTGCGTTAGGCAAGATTACCGGACGCATTGAAATTGATGAAATCTTAGATAAAATATTCGGTTCGTTTTGTATTGGAAAGTAATAAAACTGATATTCTAAAAACACGAACCGTTTATGTCCGTAAAACGATTCGTATTTTACTTATTTGTTATTTTATTTATTATGCTCTCGTGGTTTTTGCTTTTTAAAAATTGATACGAATTTTTCTGTTGAAATATAAAGATTTTAGCGTATGATACCGTTAAATTTACTAAGGAAATACAATGAAAAAAATCTATGATGTTATTGTTGTCGGCGGCGGTCATGCCGGCTGTGAGGCTGCAGCAGCATCTGCACGCATGGGTGCTGATACGGCTCTGGTTACACATAAAATATCAACAATTGGCGAAATGTCCTGTAATCCGGCAATCGGCGGTTTGGGAAAAGGGCATCTTGTGCGAGAGATTGATGCACTTGATGGATTGATGGCTCGCGTTATTGATAAAGCCGGCGTACAATTTCGCATGCTTAATTCTTCCAAAGGACCGGCGGTGCGTGGTCCGCGAGCACAGGCTGACAGAGAATTATATAAAAAATATATGCTGGAGTCTTTACAAAATCAGCCAAATCTTGAAATTATAGAAGCGGCGGCAGAAGGTTTAAAAATTACTAAAGAAAGTAACAAAAAAAGTGTCACGGGTGTTATATTAGCTGATGGCTCTGAATTGTTGGCAAAAGCGGTCGTTTTAACCACCGGAACATTTTTAAATGGTGTGATGTTTATCGGTCATCAAACCACTATCGGCGGCCGTGTCAACGATGTAACATGTACTGGTATAACACCGTATTTAAAGCAATTAGGGCTAAAAACAGGACGTTTGAAAACCGGCACACCGGCACGTTTGAATGGAAAAACAATCAATTGGGATATCTTAGAAGAGCAGGGCGGTGATGAAAATCCTGAGCCTTTTTCATATTTAAGCGATAAAATAATAAATCCGCAAATAAAATGCCACATCACGCATACAAATGAGCAAACGCATAAAATAATCCGTGATAATTTTTCCAAGTGTGCGCTATTTTCGGGGTTAATTACCGGCGTCGGACCACGCTATTGTCCAAGCATAGAAGACAAGCTTGTTAAATTTGCCGACCGTACCAGTCATCAGATTTTTCTTGAGCCTGAAGGATTAAATACGGATGTTGTTTATCCCAACGGTATTTCAACATCTTTACCGGCTGATATCCAGCACCAATTCATCCATACCATAAAAGGGCTTGAAAATGTTGAAATTTTGCGTCCGGCTTATGCCATTGAATATGATTATGTTGACCCGCAGGAACTGAACCATTGCTTAGAAGCTAAGTTAGTTTCCGGCTTATTTTTAGCCGGTCAAATCAATGGCACAACCGGATACGAAGAGGCGGCTGCTCAAGGGCTTGTTGCCGGTGTTAATGCCGCCTTAAAAGCAGAAGACAAAGGCAAAGAGTTTACAATTGACCGTAGCCAAGGATACATTGGGGTTATGATTGATGATTTAATAACCAAGGGTGTAGATGAGCCGTATCGTATGTTTACCTCGCGTTCTGAATACCGTTTGTTTTTGCGCGCTGATAATGCTGATATGCGTTTAACCCCTCTGGGATATGATACGGGGTGTGTCAGTGAACATCGGAACACTGTATTTAAAGCTAAAAAAGCCGCGATTGATGCTTGTCGAGAATTGTCGCAAAACATAAAAGCGGACTATTCTGAATTATTACAAAGCGGTATAACTGTCAATCATGATGGCTCAAAACGTACGGCTTATCTATTAATGAGTTATAACGATGTTTCACGTGAAACAATTTTAAATTTATTCCCTGAACTCAAAGCTTTTGATGAAAAAGTTTATGAACAAATTGAAATCGAATCTCGCTATGCCGGCTACATAAAACGACAAATGGCAGATATAGAAGTTTTCAAAAAAGATGAAAATTTACATATAAAAGAGGATATAGATTATCAGTCGATAGGTGGACTTTCCCGTGAAATGGTTTTTAAATTAAGCAAGGTCAAACCATCAACAATTGGTGAAGCATCACGAATCCCAGGAGTCACGCCGGCGGCAATCACCGCAATTTTAGGGTATTTAAAAAAATAGAGGAAATATGCAAAAATTCAGTTATCATACACATACGAATTTTTCGGACGGTAGCAATACTTTGCAACAAATGCTGCAGCAAGCGGTGGCTTTAGGTTGGGAAGAAATCGGTGTTTCTGATCATTTAATCATACATAAAAATATCAAACAAAGCATCACTTACAATAATATGATTTCACGCGCACGCCCAGATATGTATCATTCTGATTTCAAGAAAGCGCTACCTTTTTTCAACAAACATGCTGAACAATTTCGCAAAATATCAAAGCAGTATCCATTAAAAGTTTATTTAGGTTATGAAGTTGATTTTTTTACATATGACGGCTGGCGTGAAGAATTTAATGAATTTATAAATCAGCTGGATCATGATTATTTGTTAACCGGCAATCATTTTTTTACCAATGTTGATAGCACGCAAATCATCGATATCTCACAATATAAAAAATGCAAAGAAGTAAGAGTAGGGGATTCGCTTGAAAATTATTTGCGGCGTCATTATCAAACGATAGCCCAAGCGGTTGAATCCGGATTGTTTACTTTTTTGGCGCATCTAGATTATGCGCGCAAAATACCCGAACATCAAAAATATCCGATGGTTGCTGAGCGTATGCAAATAGTTGATTCGTTACGTAAATACAACGTTGCTTGTGAAATAAGCACAAAAGGCTTGCGCAAAATCGGTGATTTTTTTCCTGAAAACAACATAATACAAGAACTAATTAAACAAAAAATTCCGCTACTGATAAGCGATGATGCGCATAAAACAGAAGAATTAGGCTATGCGTTTGATAAAGCAGAAAAAGTCTTAAATCTGGCACCGAATACTGTACGCTTTCGATTAAATAAATGTTTATAACTTATGTTTTCAGTTTATCAATCATCACGAACACGCTATAAAAACGATATGGAAAGTTTTATAAATAAATATAATGTTTCACGTGAAACATATCAAAATTTAGAAAAGATGGTCAATCTTTTGCAGCAATGGCAGAATAAGTTCAATTTAGTCAGCCGCAATTCTTTGGCAGATGTTTGGACGCGCCATATTGCCGATTCTGCCGGACTTTTCAAATATTTGCCGGCCGAAGTTGATTCTGTTTATGATTTAGGGAGCGGCGCTGGTTTTCCCGGATTAGTCTTAGCTATTATGGCAAAAGAAATTTATCCGTCTGCAAAATTTACTTTAATTGAAAGTATAACCAAAAAAACACTGTATTTAAATGCGGTAAAAGATGCTTTGATGCTGGATAATGTTTGCATAATAAACGCGCGTGCTGAAGATTTAACTTTACCACCGGCAGACGTTGTAACTGCACGGGCGGTTGCCTCGCTGGATAAGCTTTTGAACTGTGTATTTAAATTGACCTCTCGTCAAACAAAGCTTATATTCCCAAAAGGCAAAACATATCAGGATGAATTAACGGAAGCCTTAAAAAAATGGAATTTTAAGGTGGGTGTTCAAAAAAATGAAGAATCTGAAGATGGAATTATATTGTTGTTAGAAAATTTAAGGAGAAAGAAAAAATGAAAGTTATTGCAGTTGCCAATCGCAAAGGCGGTGTCGGAAAAACAACAACAGCAATTAACATTGCCACGGCAATGGCTGCCATCGGCAAAAAAGTACTGGTATTAGACCTTGATCCTCAAGGCAATGCGACAACCTCAATGGGTATTGATAAAAAAAGCTGTGAGTACTCTTCTTATGATGTTTTAATTAACGGCCTTGACGCACAAAAGGCAGTCAAAGCTTGTGAAATTCCAAATTTTTATTTGCTGCCGTCCACGCCGGGGCTTGCCGGTGCTGAAATTGAATTAATAGATGTTGAAGACAGAGAATTTGTTCTTCGTCGTGCTTTATTAACCTTGAGCGGTAAATATGACTATGTATTAATAGACTGCCCGCCGTCATTAAATTTAATAACCATTAACGCGCTTGCCGCCTCGGATTCGGTTATTATTCCGTTGCAGTGCGAATTTTTAGCATTGGAAGGCTTAACTGATTTAGTTAAAAATATCAATCAGATAAAGAAAACTTTTAATCCGGCGCTTAAAGTCCAGGGAATTGTTTTAACCATGTTTGACCGCCGCAACAATTTAAGCTCTATGGTGGAAAAAGATGTTCGTCAATACTTTGGTGATTTGGTATATCAAACGGTAATTCCGCGGAGCGTACGCATTTCCGAAGCACCTTCGCATGGCAAACCGATTTTGATTTACGATTTCAAAAGCGTCGGTGCGCAAGCCTACATAAGTTTGGCAAAAGAAGTCTTAAAACGCGAAAAGGAGATATAAAATGGCAGCAAACAACAAACATGGATTAGGTCGCGGTTTAGGAGCATTGTTTGGCGACGAAGATTTAGATCTTGATGTCAACGGTGTTGTCACGTCTGAACGTCATACAATAAAAACAATTAAGACCGAAGATTTAATTCCCGGAAAATATCAACCACGCCAAACCTTTGATGCTGATGCTATTAATGCTTTGGCAGAATCGATTAAAGAAAAAGGTGTTTTACAACCGATTTTGGTGCGCAAGTTAGGTGAAAAGTATGAAATAATTGCCGGTGAACGCCGCTATCGTGCCGCCAAGCAAGCCGGATTAACCGAAGTTCCGGTCATAGAAAAAAACATGGCTGACAACGAAGTTTTGGAAGTTGCTTTAGTTGAAAACATCGTTCGTCAAGATTTGACTGCTTTAGAAGAAGCAGCAGGTTTTGAGCAGTTGATAAAGAAATTTTCTTATACACAGGAAAAACTATCTGAGATTGTCGGCAAATCACGCAGCTACATCACCAACAGCCTGCGCCTTTTAAGCCTGCCTGAAGGTGTTAAGGTATTGTTAAATCAGCAAAAACTGACGGCAGGGCATGCCCGTGCCTTGGTTGGCAGAACAGATGCTGAACAACTGGCTCAAAAAATCGTCGCTGAGGGGCTAAACGTACGTCAAGTTGAGGCGTTGGTCTCGGAAAGTAAAGATTCTTCTCCAGAGTCAAAAAAACCGCCTTTACAGCCAAAGGCACAAAAAGATGCTGATTTAAGTGAAATTGAAACCAGCTTATCGCAAAAATATGGCCTGAAAGTACAAATCAATACCGGCAAAAACGGTCATGGTAAAATCATAATGTCCTATAAAGATTTATCACAACTGGAAAAAAT
The DNA here is from genome assembly GCA_944393235.1 of uncultured Alphaproteobacteria bacterium. Classification (GTDB taxonomy): domain Bacteria; phylum Pseudomonadota; class Alphaproteobacteria; order RF32; family CAG-239; genus CAAFZY01. Next base: position 31,933 of record CALXZJ010000015.1, read on the forward strand.
TCTTGAAAAGCTTGAAGCGTAAAATTTTTTAACGCATATGAATAGTAAGATGGCAGGAATCTTCAACCGTACAACTCCGGCAAAAGTTTTCAATATCGGCCAATTTCATATAACGGATACACGGAACGCTTGATCCGTTGCAATATTTATCGCCATAAGTTCGGTTTACAATATCGTTGCCCATATTCTTATACATTAAAATTTGCCACAAATCAGCCGCGTTTTCTTTAACGGTTGTCACAATGTTGCGGCAGCTTTCAACACTATAATTTGATGTGTCCATACCAATATAAACCGAACAAAAATATGTACCTTGAGAAATATGACAGCTAAGAACATATTGATTATTTAATGCGTCATAAACAAAATTTTGGTCTTTTCCGTCTTTAATCATTTCCGGAGGAATTGCGTTTAATTTTGTTAAAATATCGGTCATATAAGTAAGATCATCAAACTTAAAGTCATGAACATACATCATAAAATTATTTAAGATGGTTGAAAGTTGTTCGCTTTGCTTGTTGAGTTTATATTTCATCATCGCCTTAGAGTAGCCGGCAATTGCGCCAACCGACAAAACGCCGATTATCGCTAAAACGCCGAGCATCTCCACCATAGACCGCCCATTTTCACGCATCACATTCTCCTAAAATTGCAAAATAAATGTATTTACGCGGTATTCTAAACCGTTTTTTTTTTTTTTCAATTTTAAAGAGTCTGGTGGGGATAAGTTTCTACTTATTATTTACTGTCATGCCACTGCCGAGCGGTGCTCGGCAG
>CALXZJ010000016.1 GCA_944393235.1 uncultured Alphaproteobacteria bacterium
TGTATGCAAAATAAATGCGGAAAAAAGGAAAAAGACGCCTAACCTCGAGTGCTAAAGCACTCTTGAGCGCGTGACAGCACGAAACATCATACCACGAGCCAACAACGTCCCCACACCTCGTCATCTCACGAGCCGACAACGTCGGCGAGTTTAGGGATCTCATCTCATACAAGTAACAGACGTTTCAAAGTAAAAGAAAACGCCGAAAATCATGAATCCAAAAATAAAGAAAAAAAAACTAAATTTATTTTATAAAGAATTTTTGATTTTTTGCACTTCAGCCCGAGCCAAAGCATCCACCCGTTCGTTTTCAGGGTGTCCGTTATGACCTTTGACCCACACCCAGCGGATTTCATGCCGTTTGATCAATTCATCAAGTTTTAGCCACAAATCAACATTTTTCACACCATCTTTTTTATTGGAAACTTTCCAGTTATTGCGTTTCCAGTTCGGCATCCATTCGGTAATGCCGCTCATCACATATTTACTATCAGTATAAAGGGTAATGTTACAGTTAGTCTTGAGAGCCTGCAAAGCTTCAATAACTGCCGTTAATTCCATACGATTGTTAGTGGTTTGAGTTTCGCCGCCGCTTAATTCTTTTTCAATATCTTTATAACGCAGCAATACGCCCCATCCGCCAACGCCGGGGTTTCCCGAACAAGCGCCATCCGTAAATATTTCAACTCTTGCCGTCATGGTTTAAGCACTCTGTAAATAAGTCCCGAAAAACTCGTTCAAAAGTGTTTCATTTTCATCTTCTTCGCGCAAAGCTTTAGCAACAAACGAGCGCAACTGGTTTTTCGGAATATAAAACCTGAAATCTTTCGGCGCAGCCCCTTCGGCACCGATAACGCCGTTTAGGCAAAAATCTTCTTCAACATAAGGCGATAAAATAATCTGCACTTGCGTAAAACGCAACATTCCCCTCGGCGGCAAGCGGAGCTCCGGTTTTGTAATCAAATTCAAATGCCCGCTGATACCGGTCAAAGCATCCATCTGGTTGTAATTTAGAAACCGCACTTTGTTATATTCGCCGCCCGTCGATTCGGTCGTACAAGATAAATAAAGCTCGCGGCCGATGGCGTTGCTTTCATTGTGTGCCTGAATGTCAAAATTGATTTTAACATATTTTTCCGGCGGATTATCAATCGTGTTTGGATACAAAATATCTTCATCGGCATTTTCCAAAATTTCCAAGCTTTTATCTTCAATGACAAGCTCAATATTCGGTTGCGGCCGTTTGCCGAACATACCGGCAATCACCGCATACGGGGCAGGGACATTATTAGACCCTGAACGAATGTAAATCGTGCTGTTGGTGGTGGTCATCAATGGAGTGATTTCCGATTTCGGGATATAGGTTGCAATAAAACCGTCGCCGTTTTTATCACAACTGATGATATGGTTGCGCACCCCGTTGTGGCTCGGAATGGTACAACCGGAGATTGCCCCTTCCAACCAACTCAAAAACCGGTGTACATTCTGCACTTTAACCTTGGCTTGCGCCACATCGCCAACCTCGGCATCACGCGCGCATTCCACGCCCCAGACCACAACGCCGCCTTCGGAATTGCCAAAACCCGATATGGCTTTGGCAAGGTTTTTCCGATCATCGCGATGCAGGGTGTTAAAATTCTTTCCGGTTGAAACCGCTTGCTTAAAATCCAAAAACAATTCTTCGGTTTGTCCGTTGACAATAAACTCGTCAATCGCATCTTCCCCGAAATAAACCAACCTTTGAAAGATGTCTTCTGCACGCGACATGGCAAATTTCTCCGCTAAAATAAAACCGTATATTTTTACATATACGGCAGGATTAATAAAAAAATCTTAAAATTGCAGCATTTTTTGTACTTCATCATAAGTCGGATATGTTTTGAGATCACCCAAAAGCGTATATGTCGGCTTTGATGAAAACAACATCTGCGCGGCTTTTTGTACATCATCGGCCGTAACCGCCTCAATCCGTTCCACGATTTCATCGGTCGGGATAACCCGATTATATAAAAGCATTTGCCTTGCAATAACTTCTGCGGTTGCCGAAGAACTTTCCAAGGCCATCAGCATGCTGGCTTTTAATTGAATTTTGGCACGCTCAAGCTCTTTGTCTGAAACTTTTTCCTGCACGGTTTTCTTGATTTCATCAACCACGACCGGCACAAGTTTATTGATTTCCTCGCCCGATGTTCCGGCATAAATACCGAACAAACCGCTTTTCGTATGTGAGTTGGTAAAGCTGTAAACCGAATAAACCAAGCCGCGTTTTTCTCTGATTTCCTGAAACAAACGCGATGACATTCCCCCGCCAAACAAAGTTGAAAAAACCGATACGGCATAATACGCCGGATTATTGTATTCCACGCCTTGAAAACCCAACAACACATGAGCTTGCTCAATCGGACGTCTTTCTTCATAAAACCCGCCTTGATAAGTTTGCGGGGCAACGGCAAAAGATGTGTTTGGGCGATATTCTTTCATCCTTGCCTCAACCATTTTAACAAAAGATTCATGCTTGAGATTGCCGACCGCCACCACAACAGTGTTTTGCGCCGCGTAATTATGCCGCATGTATTGATGTAGCTTTTCAGCCGTGAAAGAGCGCACGGTTTCAGCCGGTCCCAAAATGGTGCGGCCGAGCGGCTGATTGGGAAATGCATATTCTTGAAAATAATCAAAAACCACGTCATCGGGCGTATCAATGCCTTGTTTAATTTCCTGAACCACCACTTCTTTTTCTTTTTTCATTTCATCTTCGGGAAATAAAGGCGCCATAACAAAATCGGCAATCACATCCAAAGCCAGCTCCACATCGTTTTTCAGCATTTTGGCATAAAAAGCCGTAAACTCACGAGAGGTATAAGCATTGTTTTGCCCGCCGACATTTTCAATTTCTTCCGAAATCTGCAAAGAAGTGCGTTTTTGGGTGCCTTTAAACACCATATGTTCCACAAAATGTGAGATGCCGTTAATGTCTTCCGTTTCATAAGCCGCACCGGTATTAACCCAAATGCCTAGTGAAACCGTTTCATTCTGCGGCCGTTCGGACGTAACAACACGTAAACCGTTAGGTAAAATAGTTTGTTTGATTTCCATTTTATCACCCCGTTTAATTTCAAAATTGACAGCATTATATCGTGCGTATAAGATAAATCAACAGCAAACAACAGAAAGGATAAATTAAAATGAAAAAATTTGCGGTAATACTTTCCGGCTGCGGCCGCGCCGACGGCTCGGAAATCCATGAAGCGACCTGCGCCTTGTTGGCAATTGACCGATTGGGCGGAACATATCAATGTTTTGCCCCTGATATGCCGCAAGCCGCCGTTATCAACATCTTAACCGGCGAAAAAATGCCGGAAACGCGCAATGTTTTAACCGAGTCTGCCCGTATTTGCCGCGGCGATGCCAAAGATATCAAAGAATATAATCCGGCTGATTTTGATGCAATCATCTTTCCGGGCGGTTTTGGCGCCGTTACCAACTGGTGCGATTTTGCCGCCAAAGGGGTTGATTGCCATGTTGAGCCGGAAATTCGCCGCGCCGCATGGGACAGTTACAAACAAGGTCTTGTCATCGGCGCCATGTGCATTGCACCGGTTGTCATGGCAAAAATTTTGGGCGGTGAGGGCGTGCATTTAACCATCGGTACAGACAAAGCCACGGCTGCCGCGGTTGAACAAATGGGTGCCGTACACGAAAACCGTGCCTCAACCGAAGTTTGCGTAGATGAAAAACACCGTTTGGTTACCACGCCGGCTTATATGCTGGCAACCTCCGTCAAAGAAGTTGCCGCCGGCGCGGAAGAAATGGTCAAGGCGATGTTAAAGCTTTTATAAAGATAAATGTTTCAATAAACATTCATAAAAGCTTGTCAAATATGTAAAATTTGCTAATATTCCGGCAGAAGGATAATAAAATGTATTTTTGCGACACGCACATTCATCTGTCGGAAATTAAAACGCAAAGCCTGCAAACTTTTTTGCAAACGGCTGAAAAAATCGGCATTGTCCGTTTCATCAGTGTCTCGGCCAAACCGGAAGATTGGCCGGCAACGGCAAACGTGGCGACAAAATACCCCGAAAAAGTCACACCGGCTTTTGCTGTTCATCCGTGGTATGTCAATAACTTGCCGGATAATTGGCAGGAAAAACTTGAACAAATGATTGCGCAACATCCGCAAGCTTTGATTGGCGAATGCGGTTTTGACCGTTTGCATGACAATAATCGGGAACGTCAACAAGAAGTTTTTGATTTTCATATTCAAATGTCTCAAAAACATCACCGCGCGCTGCTGCTGCATATGGTCAAAGCCGATGCATGGCTGGAAGCGTATTGGCAGCGTCTGCCCGAAAAATTTGTTTTTCACTCTTTCGGCGGCAATCCGGAACTGTTAAAAAAGATTGTTAAATACGGCGGTTATGTGGCGCTTAATGCCAAAATTCTAAACAAAAATAAGGCTGAAGAAATTTTGCGCGCATTGCCGCCCGAACGCTTGTTGTTAGAAAGCGATGCGCCGTACCAAACGAGGGTTGAAACCATACCGGATTTATGCAAAAAAATCGCGTTGATTCAAGGGATAAAAGTTGAAGTGTTGGCTCAACAAATATATGCCAACACCTTGGAGATAATGAACAATGACAGATGACAGATTTATGCGCACCCATCTTCTTTTAGGCGATGACGGAATGGAAAATTTGAGCAAAGCAACGGTAATGATTGCCGGCCTCGGCGCCGTCGGCGGTTATGCTTTGGAAGCCGTTGCCCGAGCCGGGGTGGGGCGCTTGTTGCTGGTCGATTTTGACAGCTTTGATATCACCAACATCAACCGCCAGATTTTAGCCTTAAATTCCACCGTCGGCCTGAAAAAAACGGATGTCGCCGCCGCACGTGTGCGTGAAATCAACCCGTCGTGTCAGGTTGTCATAAAAGATATGTTCATCAATAAGGAAAGCTTGAACGAACTTTTAGCCGAAACGCCGGATTATGTGATTGATGCTATTGATACGTTAGGTCCGAAATGTGATTTGATGGAGACCTTGCAAAACCGCAATATACCGTTTATATCTTCCATGGGCGCGGCCTTAAAGACCGATGTTTCTGCCGTAAGATTAGCCAAACTTTCGCAAACGCGAAACTGCTCTTTAGCAAAACACGTCCGTCAAAACTTGAAAAAACGCGGTGTAAAGATTGAAGATATTGATTGTGTTTTTTCCGCCGAACAATGTAAAATAAAACATCAGGCAATCATTACCGGTCAAGACGGAAAGAAAAGCACACTCGGCTCGCTACCGACCATTACCGCCATTTTTGGGTTGATGATGGCCAACGAAGTCATATTAAAACTGGCAAAAGGAAAACAAAATGCAACAGACAAATGCTGAACCAAAAATCAAAATTGTGCTGCTGGGGCGCAAAAATTCCGGCAAAAGCAGTTTTTTGAACTTGCTGTTGAATCATGACGCGTCAGCGACGGCAACGCCGTCTTTGGATGTTGTCGGGGTTGAGGAAGTCAGACAGGAAATGCACCCGTTCGGTTCGGTATTATGGTTTGACGTTCCGGGGTTTTCAAATGATGACACGTCCAATCAGTTAAAAACAATCGCGCCGGTCTTACACAAGGCCGATGTGGCGGTGTTGGTTTGTGAAGGCGATGAAATCGGCACGATAGAGCGCGATATCATCACGCATCTGGAATTAAAACGAATACCGCGGATTGTGGTGTTCAACAAAGCCGACACGCACGCCATCGGCGATCCGGAAGGAGCGATTGTCGCCAATTCTCTGGATAAGTCGTCAAGAACTCAAGTTTTGACCGAACTCAAAGCGGCGCTTATCCGTGTTTGTCCGGAAGATTTGCTCGTTCCGCCGGTGTTCATCGGCGATTTGGCACCACGTGGCGGCACGGTTATTATGATGGTTCCCAATGATTATGATTACGTCAAAGGTCGTCTTCCTTTGCCGCAGGCGCAGGTGATTCGCGACTGCTTGGACCACAATCAAATGATTATGACCGTCAAAGAAAGCGAATATGCTAAAGTGTTGCAAAATCTTAAAACCCCGCCGGATTTGGTGATTTGCGATTCTTCACTGGTTTCGCAAATGGTGGTGCAAACCCCAAACGGCATCAAATGCACGAGTTTTTCGGTTTTAACCGCCCGCATGCTGGGCGATTTGCAGCAAATGACCGACGGCGCCTTGGCCGTGTGGCGCTTAAAAGACGGCGACAAAGTTTTGATTGCCGAGCCGATTTTGCCCGAAAACCTGCAAGATGACATCAGTACGGTCAAAATTCCGCGCTGGCTGTCGGAAAAAACCGGAAAAGACTTGCTGATTGAACATATGTACGGTTCCAGTTGTCCGCTCGGATTGGAAAATTACAGTCTGGTTATCCACCGCGGGCTTCATCAGCAAAGCCGTAAAGACTTTTTGGAAGAACAGAGCCGCTGTCTGGCCGCCGGCGTCCCGCTGACCAATTACAGCGTCTGCGCCTCGGAATTGCATGGTTTGCTGGCCAAAATTTTGGAACCTTTTCCTAACACGTTGGAACGCTACCAAAGACGCCGCGAAGAGATTATTCAGACCGTGCCGAACAAAAAATTTTAGTTAATGGACGATAAGAGATAAATCAATGTTGCAAACACCTAAAGGATTACGGTTGCAGATTGCATTGTTAGGACGCGTCAATGCCGGAAAATCAAGTTTTTTGAATCTGGTAACCGGGCAAAACATCGCCATAACTTCTGATGTGCCGGGCACCACCACCGATGTCGTGGAAAAAGCTCAGGAATTGTTGCCGATAGGCCCGGTATTGTGGCTGGATACTGCCGGTTTTGGCGACAAAACCAGGCTGTCTGCTTCAAGGCTTGAAAAAACACAGAAAGTCTTAAACCGTGCCGATGTTGCCGTTTTGGTCTGCGAAGGGGATAAAATCGGCAAAATCGAACGCGATGTGATAGCTTTGGTTGAGCAAAAGAAAATTCCGTTGATTGTGGTCTTTAACAAAGCCGATTTGTATAAAATCAAAAATCCGGAAGGGGCGATAGTCGTCAATTCGCTTGATAAAGATTCCCGCAACCAAGTGTTAAACGAGCTCAAAGCCACACTCATCCGCTTGTGTCCGGATGAAATTTTCAATCCGCCACCGCTTTTGGCCGACTTGGCACCCGAGCACGGAACAATCGTGATGATTGTGCCGATTGATTATGAAGCGCCGAAAGGGCGGATTATTTTGCCGCAGGTGCAAGCCATCCGCAACTGCCTTGACAACAATCAAATCATCACGGTTGTTAAAGAAAACGATTATTTAAATGTGCTGCAAAACTTGAAAAAAGCACCGGATTTGGTGGTTTGCGACTCGCAGGTTGTCCGCCAGATGGTGGAACAAACGCCAAAAAATATCAAGTGTACAACATTTTCAATATTAATGGCGCGCTTAAAAGGCGATTTGCCGAAGCTGGTAGAAGGGGCGGAGGCAATCTGGCGCTTGCAAGACGGCGACAGGGTTTTGATTGCCGAATCATGCACGCACCATGCCATAGAAGATGATATCGGCCGGGTAAAAATTCCTAAGCTCCTGGCTGAAAAAACCGGCCGGCAACTGATTGTTGACCACGTCGCCGGATGCGAATTTCCGGGCGGTTTGGCTAAATACGACTTGGTTATTCAATGCGGCGGCTGCATGCAAAACCGCAAAGAAATTTTATCAAGAATCAATCAATGTGAAACCGCGGGCGTGCCGATTACCAATTACGGCATCTGTTTATCGGCACTAAACGGTGTGTTGGAAAGGGTGTTGGAACCTTTTTCTCTTGAATATAAAAAGAAAGGAAGAAAATGACGAGAGGACTACCTAAAATAGACGTTGAAGGTCTAAAATCATTCATTGATGAAGAAAAAATTGAAAATCTTATTGCAAAAAAAGAAAACGATAAAGGAAAAATCAGGGAAATTATTGCCAAATCACTGGCTAAAAACCGCTTGGAACTTGAAGAAATGGCAGCGCTTTTAAACGCCGAAGATCCGGATTTGGTCGCCGAAATCAAAGAAGGCGCGCGCGAATTAAAACGCCGTATATATGGCAACCGCATAGTTTTATTTGCCCCGCTTTATGTCGGTAATGATTGTATCAACAACTGCTCCTATTGCGGTTTCAGAGCGTCAAATCTGGAACTTGTCCGCCGCACGTTGAGCTTAAAAGAGCTTGAAAAAGAAGTCCGCACGCTGGAAAGCCGCGGCCACAAACGTTTAATTTTGGTTTACGGCGAACATCCGCGCTACGATGCCGATTTTATTTATGAAACAACGCGCAAAGTTTATGAAACCAAAGAAGGAAAGGGGGAAATCCGTCGTGTCAATATCAACGCCGCGCCGTTTGACGTTGAAGGTTTCAAAAAAATCAAATCCGCCGGCATCGGCACGTTTCAGGTTTTTCAGGAAACATATCATCAAAAGACATACGCCTCGGTGCACCCGAGCGGCTTAAAGAGTAATTATTTGTGGCGTTTGTTTGCTTTTGACCGCGCCATGGAAGCCGGTATTGATGATGTCGGCATGGGCGCGCTGATTGGTCTTTATAATCACAAATTTGAAGCTTTGGCCATGTTGCAGCATACCATTCATTTGGAAGAAAAGTTCGGCGTCGGCCCGCACACGATTTCTTTTCCGCGCATAGAACCGGCCATCGGCACCAAATTTGCCGACCGTCCGCCGTATCAAGCCTCGGATGAAGATTTTATGAAGATGATTGCCGTCATCAGGCTTGCCGTGCCGTATACCGGTATGATTCTGACCGCACGCGAACCGGTTGCCCTACGCAACGAAGCCATATCATACGGCGTCAGCCAGATTGATGCCGGTTCGGATATCGGCGTCGGTGCTTACGCCAAAGAAGACGAAGTGGAAAGTGCCAAAAAAAGCCAGTTTGTTTTAAGCGACAACCGCAGCCTTGATGATGTTATCGGTCAACTGTGTGAACACGGGTTTTTACCGTCATTTTGCACTGGTTGTTATCGTTTGGGAAGGACAGGGGAACATTTCATGGAATTTGCCATTCCGGGTTTTGTTAAAAAATTCTGTACGCCAAACGCCATATTGACCTTAACCGAATATTTGCTGGATTATGCGTCACCAGAAACTAAAGAAAAAGGGTTGAAACGGATTAAGGAAGAATTGGCAGACATTCCGCAAACAAATCCGATAAAACAACAGCTGCTGGAAAAACTGTCCGAAGTGGAAAACGGCAAACGCGATTTGTTTTTTTAAAATCCATAAAAACGAAAAGAGCTTGCAGACAAAAAGGCAAGGGCTCTTGCCTTTTTGCTTAGCGCTCCTTTCGGTTCGAGTCCTGTACGCTTACATAAAAAAAAGAGCGCTTGAAGCGCTCCAAACTGGCGGAGAGTACAGGACTACGCCGTTTCACGGCTCTTTCTCTTTGGCATCTAAATTCGCCGCGGTCGCTGTCGCTTCCCTTGCTCATTAAGATGTTGCAAAGAGCTTGCAGACAAAAAGGCAAGGGGTCTTGCCTTTTTGCTTAGCGCTCCTTTCGGTTCGAGTCCTGTACGCTTACATAAAAAAAAGAGCGCTTGAAGCGCTCCAAACTGGCGGAGAGTACAGGACTCGAACCTGTGCATCGCTTTAACACGATGACGGATTAGCAATCCGCTGCATTACCACTCTGCCAACTCTCCGTGGTAAATAACGTTGATATATTTATATTATCTTTTCTTTGCCGTCAACTGGTTTTTTGTGTTTTTTGCATAATTCGTTGATAACAAGCAAAAGCCTGATCATCGCGACAGTATTTTTCCACTTCGGCAAGTGTCAACCATTGTACGCCGGCGTTTTCATCTGCTTTTGCTTTTAGAGGCTGATTTTCATCAGCTTCAAACCAATAAGTCAGATTATAATGTAAATGATTTAGCACAAATTTCCCGTTTTTATAATGTTCAGCCACGCTCAAAACCGCCAAATCAATGGGTAAGGGCGACAACAACCGGAAATTTTGCAAAGAACTCTCTTCCTTGATTTCCCGAACAATAACTTCAAATAAATCCTGGTTTTCGTCCGCATGACCGCCGAGCCACGTCCAAAACTTATATAAATTATGAAACGCCATCAAAACTTTGTTATGCTTTAGATTAACAATCCACGCCGAAACCGTTATATGGCCGACAAGATTATCCCGAACATAAGCAAAACCGCCAAAAGCCTCAAGAAATTGCAAAAAGGAGAGGCGCTCAAATTCTTCTTTTTCATCAGAGACATCATAGGTAGATAAAAATGCCGATAATTCAGTAAAGTTATTTAATAAATTTTTCTGAGCTTTCATCAAAACCAAACCCTATATTTTAAAACAATAAAAAAATATCCGGCAGATGGTTAGACGTCAAGTAAAAACGCCGCCAAAGTCAAAAGTTAACATTTTGACAAACAATGCCTTGCACTTGCAACACATTGAAATAAATAAATAAATTAAGAAAAGAGAGCTTGTTGCACCATATAAATTTGTCGCATAATGTTTATTATGTATACAAAATACAATCCAAACCGAGTATACTTTATTGCTGCATTATTTTTCCGTCCGGACATTATTATCTGAATTATTCTGACATTATTATGTTTGAGCGCTCATGCCGAGCAAAATACTTTTCAAGATGATTTTATACGCTCATCTCGTTTTTAACGTTCCAGAAATTTACGAAATTCAATCTTTGCAATTTTATAAAGCATCTTTCCGACATGACCGCGTTCCGGAATAATTATCAGTTTTGATTTCGGTAAACCTTTATGAAGCCGATACGCACCTTTGAGCGGACAAACAAAATCCAACCGGTTATGAACGATTATTGTCGGAATATTTTTTATTTTTCCGACATTTTTAATGATTTCATCATCTTTAAGCATAAAATTTTGCGCCGCATAATGCATATATACCCGATTTGCTGCTAATTCTTTATCTTCAACCACTATCTGATTGTTCCATTTTGGCGACAAACTGCCGCAAACACGCTCGTACCAACCGTAATAATTGATGGCATCCAATTGTTTTTTCTTGCTTTTTGAGTTGATTTCTGTGTCAAAATAAGTTGGAATATCCGTTTTTCCGGCTTTATTTTTAAGTGTTTCCACAAAATCCGGATAAAAATACGAATTTCCTTCAAATTCCCAAAAACGTGCGTCTTTGTCGGCTAAAAATATCTGTGACAATAAAAGTTTTTCCACCATTTGCGGATGTTTTTCTGCAAAAAGCAAGGCCAGCGTCGAACCCCATGAGGCACCGCGCAAAATTATTTTTTCTTTTATTTTCAAAAATTTAATAAGATTTTCTACATCTTTGAGTAAACTTTGCGTATCATTGTTTTTCAAACTTCCCATCGGCAGCGATTTGCCGCAGCCGCGTTGGTCAAAAACAATCACCCGATACTTTTTCAAATCAAAAGCCGTTGTGTATTTTGCTTTACAGCAGCCGCCCGGACCGCCATGAAACATCAACACAGGCTTTCCCTGAGGGTTGCCAAACTCCATAAAAAACACTTGATGCCCTTCTCTTTCCGGTAAATATCCTTGATAAAAAGGCTTTGGCTCGAACCATTTTTTCCACCAGTCAAACATGATTTTTTCCTTTAGTATTTGCTTTTTGCTTCTTGTTTCAATATATTATATTAAAATAATACGATAGGAATATTTAATGTCAACAACTCTCGGCTATTCATCAGAGCTTTATTTTCTTGATCCGGCAGATATTGCGGTTTTGGCCGATACACCGCCGGAAAAAACTGCTTTTGTCGCCTGTCCGGATAAGGTGATTATCTTTATGGGCAACGCCGCCTTATCTGAAGCCGACACACTTGTTTGCGGCCGTGAAATCGTACAACAGGCTCTTAAAGAAAAAACAGACTATATTCCCGTAAGATTTGTTTTTGCTTCATCCATACAGACCTGGAATATTTTGCCGATATTTTTTAAGAAGCTGCGGCAGCCGTATAAATTTACCAGCCACAATGTTTATCACACCACTTTATCACATTTGCGGGCTTTGCATATTGAACGAGGTTTTCGCAACGCACAGAATGCTTACATCATGTCAAAACGTTGGCAGATATCGCCGGAAGAACGTATTCGCCGCTATCAGGAACTTAGTCGTTCCCTGCAAGAAAACGGCTTTGATGATAAATTTCCGCTTGCCGTTATGTTATGCCGCCGCTGTGGTATAAAAGATTGTGTTGATGACGGACACCACCGTATCGGCATTTGCGCCGAATACAATATTGAGCGCATAGCCGTTAAAATCAATGCAGCCGGTGCTTTGCCGCATATATTCCAAAAAACATTTTTACCGATTTTTAATCTGTTATCAAAACGTCAATCAAATAAATCACTCTGATAAAGACGCCTTTATAAGACTTTGCGTATAAGCATTTTGCGGATGCTTGAAAATTTTTTCAGCGGAGTTGATTTCTACAATTTTTCCGTCTTTCATCACCGCTATATCATCTGCAATAGCTTTAATTGCTCGCATATCATGAGAAATAAACATGTACGCCGTGCCGGATTTTTGTTGCAGTTTTTTCAAAAGCTCTAATATTTGCGCCTGAACAGTCACATCTAGTGCCGAAGTCGGTTCGTCCAGCACAACAATTTCAGGATTAAGAACAAGTGCTCGGGCTATGGCAATCCGTTGCCGTTGCCCGCCGGAAAATTCATGAGGATATTTATATAAATCCGCCGCCGATAATCCAACCTCATTCAGCATTTTTGCCACCTTGTCTTTAACATCCGCATTATGCATTTCAGGAAAATGCACCCTCAACCCCTCACCCACGATTTGCAGCACATTCAAACGTGGATTGAGCGAATTGTAAGGATCCTGAAACACAATTTGCACATTTTGGCGAAAATCCTTATGATTATAAGCTTTGCGCCAAACAAATCGTCCCTCATACTTGATAAGATTTGCAAGAGCCATTCCTAAAGTGGTTTTGCCGGAACCGCTTTCTCCAACCACCCCCAACGTCTGACCGCGATAAATATTAAAAGACGCATGATTAACCGCATAAATATTTTGTGTTACTCTGCCCAAAAATGTTTTCTTCAGCGGGTATGAGACCGTAACGTCTTGTGCCGAGACCAAAACATCATCATTGCTTTTATGACATTTTTTCAACGGGAAATATGATTTTATTAAAGATTTTGTATAATTCTTGCTCGGATGAGTAAATATGCTTTCAACCGCCCCTTGTTCTATAATTTTTCCTTGATACATCACCAATATCCTATCCGCAATGCGTCTGATTAAATGCAAATCGTGACTGATAAAAATGATAGACATATCAAGCTGTTTTTTTAATTCAGCCAACAAAGTAATAATTTGTTCTTGTATGGTAACATCAAGCGCCGTTGTTGGTTCATCGGCGATCAGAATTTCCGGATTATTGGCAATTGCCATAGCAATCATCACCCGCTGCCGCTGCCCGCCGGACAATTCAAACGGGAACGCCCGATACCGCCGTGCCGGATTTTTAATGCCGACTATTTTTAAGAGCCTTAATGTTTTTGCCCGGGCCTTTTTAAGTGATAATTTCTGATGGACACAGATTGTTTCTGCAATCTGATTGCCGACACGATGCAATGGATTAAGTGACGACATGGGCTCTTGAAACACAAAGCCGATTTTTCCACCTCGAACAATACGCATAGTTGCCTCATCTGCCCCCACAAGCTCTTTATCACCCAATTTAATGGAGGCGTCCTTGTTATGAAAAGCTTTAGGATACGATAATAATCCTAAAATAGATAATGCCGTTACCGATTTGCCCGAGCCGCTTTCGCCGACAATACCCAGCACTTCTTTAGATTTTAATGTAAAAGAAACATTTTCAGCGGCGGTAAAAACATTTTCTCCGTTTTTAAAACAAACCGACAGATCGGTAACTTCCAGTAAATTTTCTGTCATTGGTTTTTCCTTGTATCAAAAGCATCGCGCACCCCCTCACCAATAAAAATAAGCGTGGTAAGCAAACCGGACAAAACAATAAATATGGTTATGCCGATCCAGGGCGCCTGCAGGTTATCTTTGCCTTGACGTACCAAATCACCCAAAGACGGGTATTCGCCGGACAATCCCAAACCCAAAAAATCTAACGACGTCAGTGCAACAATAGATTCTGAAAGAATAAACGGAATAAATGTGATACTTGTTACCAAAGCATTCGGTAAAATATGTCGAAAAATAATTCTAAAATTACCGACACCCAAAGCTTTAGCTGCCATAACATATTCAAAATTACGAGCTCTTAAAAATTCGGCACGCACCATAGTTGTCAGAGATGTCCATGAAAACAACATCAAAATCAATAAAATTGTCCAAAACGTCGGCAAAAAAACGCTGGCGACAATAATCAAAATAAACAACTGTGGCAAAGATTCCCAAATTTCAATAAAACGTTGCAAGATAATATCGATTTTACCGCCAAAATATCCTTGTATCGCGCCAACAACAATCCCGATAATTGAAGAGCACAAAGTCAAAAGAAAGGCAAAAACAACCGATAAGCGAATACCATACAATATTCTGGCGGCAATATCTCGTCCCTCATCATCAGTACCGAGCCAATGGCGTTTGTCAGGTGCCGATGGTGCCGGTGTATCAATTTCATAATCAACCGTATTATATGAAAATGGGATAAGAGGCATAACCATCCACCCGTCTTGTTTAATTTTTTGAATAATATACGGATCTTTATAATCCGCCGGCGTCGGGAAATCGCCGCCCCAAAATTCATCGGTATAAGTTTTAAAAATCGGAAAATAAAACTCATTTTTATATTTGATGACAAGCGGTTTATCGTTAGCCAAAAATTCTGAAAACAACGAAACAATAAAAATGCTCAAAAAAAGCACCGCTGCCGCCATAGCCCGACGGTTTTTTGCAAATGACATCCGGCGTTTTTCCCAAACCGGATTCATTGATTTTCCTTATTTTGCTGCAACATTTCATTTTGCAGGTCCGGTGTGTTTATATCATGCGATTCAATTTTTTCGGTTTTATGTCCTTTTTTAACAACATCAACCGGTTCTAACAGCTTCATATTATTAATTGCATACCACTGCGCATACCAAGTGTCAAAAGCTGTAAGATTATTTGCCGCTTGTTCTTCAGAAATATCCAAATCTGCCAAAGTTTCCACTAAATTTGTTTTTAGGCTTTGATGAATATTAATTTCATCTAACCCGTTACATACTTTATCTTTATATAAATAATGTCTGATAATGCCATTTGCTTCACAAATATTGTCATTAAAAACCACTGAATCATTAACGGGAGATTTAATAGCCAGTGTTGTAAGTTTTCTGTAAATAAAATCATCTACAAAATTATCATAGGGCTTAGAGCTAAAGTTGTTAACACTTGACATACCTTCTAAAATAATAACAGTCTTTTCGAGCAGATCATTACTCTGTAACTGGTCAAGAAATTCCTGTAATTTACCGTACAAGCATTTTGTTTGCTCATAATAAGCTCGTTGTTTCAGTTGGGTATTATTGGTTTTAACCCAGGGCATGTTTTCCATATTAATCCATTCGTGCCGCGGTTTAATTTGGCAAAATTCATCATAAATAAACATGTCTGAAGGAATATCGGCATAAACAAAATAAGCTTGTCGACCTTTGTCTTGGATAATATTTTCAACCAAAACATTAAACGTTTCTATTGAATTTATCACATACAGATTGTTATAGTTAACGCCAACCAATGGTAAAGAATCCGGCTTGCCGAACAAGCTTAAAAATTGATAAACTTTAGACATATCACGAAACAATTTCATGCTGGAAAACCATTCCAACATAAGCATTTGAGCCCGATCAAAAGAGCTCAGATTCATACTGTACAAATTAATTGGCCGATTAACTTTTTCTGTACAACGGTCAACATTAAACATATGATTTTTATGACACAAATCAAACCCGCGTGATTTATAAGCCGAAATTTTATACCCGGCTTTGCGAAAAGTATCAAACATTTGGTTATCTTTTAAGAAAACATATTCATCGTTAACATTAAAAAACTTCCAATATTTATAAACCAGCATTGTGTTCATAATATGATTTTGCGGAAGATCATCACTAAATAAATTAACGGAACGAACCATATTCATAAAACAAGTATCATCTTGGGTGTATGCATTTCCAAAGACCTCAAACTTGTTTTTGGTATAAAAACCATTCATCAACTCTCCAATCTGTGAAGCACCTCCGGTACTTATTTTATTAAAATATTTATACGAAGGCAGATTAGGCAGCATGATATAAACAAATTTCTCGCCGTGTTCATCGGCATTGTTTTTAATATGAGATTGATACAATTCAATAAAATCATGTTGATCGCGGATATTATTAAATCCATAGCGAAGAATACCGGCAAAAGCGATAACAAAAAGCAAAACATACACGGCAAGAAAGATCACATGAGCACTAAACAAAAACCACAAAACCAGCAAAGAAAGCACAACAGCAACGATAACAGACGAATGAGTATATAAAAATTGCGGAACAATTGAACCTAAAAACGACTTCAGATAATCCCCCAAAAAGCTATTATAATCAAATTGTGCAAATTGGTTAAACAGAACATATATAAACCAACATGTAAAAAGAGCGCATAAAATATTTTGTACCCATTGTGAAAAAGCTGTCAAAATCATAACCAGCGAAGAAAAAGCAAGCAATGCACCTAAAAGTCCAAGCAGTTCCGGTGATAAAAAGTGTTCTCCGCCATAAATGTTTAAGTTGCCGGAATCTGTAAACAGAACCAAGTCAATTGCCATAAGCGTAAAAATATAAATAATTTTTAAAATTGTAGCCGCGACCAAAGTTGAAATTGTAAATTTTTTAGAAGTTCTATATCCGCGAAAAAAGCGGTTGCTTTCAAACGTTAAAGGCGCTCTAAAATGACGATTATACATAACTTAAACCTTTTAAGAACCACATGATTAAACATTTATAAAAAGATTATTTAAAAGTAACAAAGATAACAAGCATTTCACCCAACCTATCCACATCTAAAATAGCTTAAACGATGTAAAATACACGATTGTAAATATACTCAGATTCTGCAGCTGACAAAGGATTTTCATAACACAAAAAAGCAGGGAAACAACCCTGCCTTTCAAATAGAATGTTAAAACGACTATCTGGAGTAAAACTCGATAACCAAATTCGGTTCCATCAAAGCCGCATACGGAACATCATCATACTTCGGCACAAAAGTATATTTAGCCGACATTTTTTTGTTATCAACTTCCAAATAAGCAGGCGTTTCGCGAGTTTGAGATTCAAGAGCGGCAACAACCATTGCCATAGACTTTGATTTTTCCCGAACTTCAATCACATCACCGACTTTAACCATATATGAAGGAATATTTACTTTTTTGCCGTTGACCGTAACATGACCATGATTAACAAACTGACGCGCGGCAAAAACCGTCGGCACAAACTTTGATTTGTAAACCAGATTATCCAAGCGGGATTCCAAAAGACCGACCAGGTTTTCGGCAGCATCGCCCGAACGACGAATAGCTTCAACATAGTATTTATGAAACTGTTTTTCCGAAATGTTGCCATAATAGGTCTTCAACTTTTGCTTAGCAATCAATTGCTCGCCATAGTCAGTCGTTTTCTTTCTTCTCTGACCATGTTGACCGGGAGCATAATTTCTCTTTTCAATCGGGCTGTTGGCATCACCCCATAAATTAACACCGTAACGACGGCTTGGTTTTTTCTTTGCAGAAACAATACTTTTCATTAAATCAATCCTTTATTAAGTTAATACATTATTGTCCCGGTAGTCTTAAACCGTCAATGAATAAGACCGGACGGTTAACCATCATGTTAATTAAGATAACCCGTCCCCTTCCCCGGAAGTAGCGCCAACATATTACAAAACAAAATAAATTTCAAGTAATTTTTTAAATAAAGCTGGATTTTATTTAAAATAACCGTAAAATAGCCGCAGAGGAAAACATGTCGTACGATTTTTTGTTTCAAAAAGCCAATCAATTATATACAGAAGGCGCGTTAAACCAAGCCGAACAACTTTATCGGACAATATTGGAAAGCATGCCTGAAAACCCTGATGTTTTAAATATGCTTGGACTCATTGCCGAAGCCAAAGGCCTGCCAAATGAAGCGGTTGACTATTTTTACAAAGCTCTAAAATCAGCGCCAAACCATTTGCCGATTTGTTTTAATCTGGCGGTTTCTCTGGCTTCTGCCGAACATTTGCGCGAAGCTGTCGACGCATATCAAAAAGTTTTAGCCATAAAACCGGATCTCAAAGAAGCGCACAATAACTTAGGCGGTTTGTATGAAAGACTCGGCAAGACGGCAAAAGCGCGTTCAGAATACCAAGAAGCGCTGAATATTAATAAAAATTATCTGGAAGCCGCTGTTAATCTTGCTGCGATTGATCAAGACAAAAACCAACTAACCCGATTGGCACAAGACAACCCTCAGACAGCCCTGCCCTTATATTACCTTGCCAAACTTGAGTTGAAAAACCAAAATCCGGAATCGGCTCTTCGTCACATTAAAGAAGCTCTTTCTAAAACAGACGCATCTGCTGAAATTTTCCTTTTAGCCGGCGAAATTTTTCTGCAAACCGGCGACGAAGTTTCCGCCGCCGAAGCTTTTCGCCGTACGCTAAAATTTAATCCAAAATCAGTTCCGGCGCTCATCAACCTCGGCGTTTATGAAAACAACGAAAATTTGCTGAAAGAAGCCTTAAATATTGAGCCGGACAATGCCGAAGCCCACGCCAACTATGCCAACCTGCTATATAAACAAAAACGCCCTTTGGAAGCATTGGAAGAATACCGCAAAGCCGTCGTCCTAAAACCTGATTTGCCGGAACTGTCCAACAACTTGGGACTCATCTTAAAAGACATTGGTGAATATGAACAAGCTCTGGATTTGTTTTTAGACGCTTTTATGAAAAACAAACAAACTGTTGATTATTCGATAAATCTGGCAGAAACGCTCGTATTGTTCCATCAACAATCTCCCGAGCGCGCAGCACAAATAGCGCAAATCTGGGCAAATGCCGCACCGGACAATCCCTTTGCCGCACACACGCTTAATGCTTTTCGAAAATCATCTACTGCCGAAGTCGATAAAAAATATGCAAAAGCTCTGTTTGATGCGTTTGCGTCGTCTTATGACAAAACCATGGATAACATCAAATATAATGTTATAAATAAAATCAAAGACTTAAAAATTCATCTTCAAGGGAATATACTTGATTTGGGTTGCGGAACAGGTATTGCCGGAAAAACTTTTTACAATAACTTAACTGTTTTTACCGGTATAGACATTTCACGAAAAATGCTTGATATTGCTCATTCAACCGGTGCATATAAATATTTATATCAGCAAGATATAACGGAATACTTGCAAGAAAACAGCTTAAAGTACGACTTTATTCTAGCTCTAGATGTTGTTGATTATATTGAAAATTTTGAAAAAATTGCAAAGCTCGCAAAATGCACGCCGTTTCTTTTTACGATTGAAAACGCCGATAGCAGCGTCAAAACTTTAACCTTAATGCCAAACGGACGATATAAACATAATCCGACTTATATCGAAAATATATTGAAGGCTGCCGGCTATCACGACATAAAAAAATACGAGTTGACATTGCGTCAGGAAAACACTCAAGACGTTGCCGGAACACTTTTCTATGCTATTTAAATATGTTTAACTTTTTGATGAAAACCTTTATCTGTCGCAACATACCGACCGATAGCCGCAATTTTGGCGCGCAATTGAGCCAATGTATTATCTGCGGCACAGTTGGTGGCAGATTTTCCGGGGTACAATTCATAGTATTTTCGACATTCATTTAAGGTAACATTAGGCATAATAACGTTGGCGCCGGCTTGTAAAGCCCTTATCTGTCCGTTTGGCGCCAAAGTCTCCATGGCTGTTGTCGCCGGAATATTAATATCCGGCAACAAAAGTCTGGTTAACGCCATAACTTTCAATGCAAGGTCAAAATTTCCTTTTTCGGCATTGCCCAACGGCGTATCCGGATGAGGAATAAACGGACCGATACCGATCATATCTGCTTTAATTTGCTTAAAAAATAAAATATCGTCTGCCAAACTTTCAAGAGTTTGCCCCGGCAGCCCCACCAAGCACCCTGAACCGACTTCCATACCTGAACGGGAAATATCATCCAAACACTTCCGCCGCCGCGCCCAACTCATACCGGGATCATGACGTTCGTAAAGAATTTTGTCAGTCGTTTCTATCCGAAGCAAAAATCGGTCGCATCCGGCATCTTTATAGGCTTGATATTCTTCAGCCGATTTTTCACCAACACTTAAGGTTAGTGCCGCATCTAAAGTTTTAATCCGGCGGATAAGTGCACACATTTTCTGACAATCAAACCACATATCTTCACCCGATTGCAACACAATTGTCTTCAATCCCATTTGTGTCACGGCATATTCCGCCAACTTAAAAATGGCATCTTCATCCAACCGATAACGATGAATTTTGACATTATCGCGCCTCAAACCGCAATAGCAGCAATTATTTTTGCAAATATTAGAAAACTCAATCAGCCCGCGCAAATGAATTCCGTCACCGACATATTTCTGTCGCACCCGATCCGCGGCAGCACAAATTTCCGGCAAAAGAGAGACTTCAGAAAGAAGGCAAATAAGCTCATCTCGGCTTAAAACATGCTTATCTTCAGCCTTTTCAATTAAAGAAAGCATAAAAAACACCTTTAGTAAAAATTCTTGCTTTCTTTGATACGCTTACTCGGACGCAAATCAATCAATTTACCGTCTTTTAGCAACAATTGTCGATCCATTTTACCGGCAAGCTCCATGTTATGCGTCGCAATCAGAGCCGACAGTCCGGTTTCTTTTACAATATCGAGCAAAGCCAAAAAGACGTTATCCGATGTGTGCGGGTCCAAATTTCCCGTCGGCTCATCTGCCAACAGCAATTTAGGCGTATTGGCAAGCGAGCGTGCGATAGCAACGCGTTGTTGTTCGCCGCCGGAAAGTTCAGCCGGTCGGTGGAAAATCCGCTCTTTCAAGCCCAAACGTCCCAAAAGCCATTCTGCTTTTTCTTTAGCTGCGGTATATTTAACTCCAGCAATCAGCTGCGGCAACATAACATTTTCCAAGGCATTAAAATCAGACAACAAGTTATGGTATTGATACACAAAGCCCAAATAATCCCGCCGCAGCGCCGTACGAATCCCGTCGTTTGCCGCGCTGCAATCTTCACCGTCTAAAATGACCTTCCCTTTATTAGGATGATCCAAAAGCCCGGTAATTTGCAGTAAAGTCGATTTTCCCGCCCCCGAAGGACCGATAAGCGCCACCACTTCATGCGAAGCAATTGCCAAGTCAACCCCTTGCAAAACATCAAGTTTTTGTTCACCTTGATAATAGTGCTTATAAACCTGTTTTAACTCCAAAACGGATTTAATTTTGCTATTCATAACGCAAGGCCTCCACCGGATCAAATTTTGCCGCCCGATAAGCCGGATACAAAGTCGCCAAAAACGATAACAGCAAAGAAACCACTGCCACCACGCTGACTTCCGTCCAATTTATTTCCGCCGGCAATTGTGACAGAAAATAAATTTCGGCTGAAAACAATTCCCGGCCGGAAAGCATTTCCAAAAATTGACGAACCGATTCAATATTTTCACAAAATAAAATACCAATGCCCAAACCGATAAGTGTACCAACCACACCGATAAAAGCACCGTCAATAAAGAAAACACGCATAACCATACCTTTTGTCGCCCCCATGGTGCGTAACACGGCAATATCCCGTCCCTTATCTTTGACCAGCATAATTAAGCCGGTGATGATATTAAACGCTGCCACCAGAATAATCAGGGTTAAAATCAAAAACATCACATTGCGTTCGACATCTATGGCATTAAAAAATGCAGAATTGCTTTGCTTCCAATCATAAACATAGGCATCAAGCCCCACACTTTGAGCAATCAACTCACGCATGAGCGGCAAATCATCATCATTTTTTAATGTAACATCTATTTGCCCGACGGCATCATGCAAACCAAAATATGTTTGAGCGGTTTCCAAAGGCATAAACAAATGCGTTGAATCATATTCATACATACCGACATCAAAAGTTCCCAAAACTTGGTAACTTTTCATTCTCGGCACTGTCCCGAAAGCCGTAATTTTGCCATTAGGCGAAATCAGCGTCACCTTATCACCGGGAATAACCCCCAAACGGTCAGCCAACCTCTTGCCGATAACAACCACATCATCTTCAAAACGATCCACATCAACACCGGCAACACCATTGCGCAATACTTGCTTTTTCAACAAATCTTCTTTGGCAATGCCTCGAACCATGGCACCTTCGGCAGTGCTGCCGGTTGAAATCAAAATTTGTTTTTCAATCATCGGTACAGCCAGTTCAACACCGGCAATTTTTTGTAAGTCTTGCACGGCAGTTTTATAATTGGTAAACGGGAACCCCGGTGCCGCCACAATCATAATATGACCGTTTATGCCTAAAATCCGTGATAATAACTCACTTTTAAACCCGTTCATCACCGACATGACAATAATAAGCGTTGCCACACCCAAAGCTATGCCGGTAAAGGCAAAGCCGGTAATAACCGATATAAAACCTTCCTTACGCTTGGCTCGAAGATAACGCCCGGCAACCATACGTTCAAATTTTGAAAATATCATTTCAACCTCTCTTAGAGCATTATTTTAATAAAAAATGCTGCGTTTTCAACTCAAGCCTTCCAAGATGTGCATAAAACATATTTTATCGGCAGCCTTAATATCATTTATTTAAACAAATCCTTTATTTTATCAACAAAGCTCTTGATTTCCGGCTGACAACCGTCATCTTTGCTTAAAGACCGAAATTCTTCAAGCAGCTCCTTTTGGCGTGCGGAAAGATTCGTTGGAATAACCACATTTAAAATCACAAACAAATCTCCCCGCTTTTCCGAGTTCATAATCTGCATTCCCTCACCTTTAACACGCAGCTTGCTGCCGGTTTGTGTACCGGCCGGAACATTAATTTCGACCTTATGACCATCAATACCGGGAATTTCAACCTTACCGCCCAAAGCGGCGCAAACCATGGAAATCGGCACGGAAGTATACAGATCTTTGCCTTCACGTTCATAAAGCTTGTGTTCTTTAATTGAAACAAAAACATACAAATCACCTTTTCCGCCGCCGCGTTTACCGGCTTCACCCGCGCCGTTGATGCGCATACGTACATTGTCTTCAATACCGGCAGGTATCTTCACTTTCAAAGATTTTTCAACCCGAATTGTTCCTTGACCGCCGCAATCTTTACACTTATTCTTAATCACCCAACCTTCGCCGCGGCATGACGGACATACTGTTTCAAAAACAAAAAATCCACCCTGTTGCCGTCTGACCTTGCCGGTACCATGGCACATATCGCAAATCGGGGCTTCTTTACCGTCAGCTGTACCAAAACCGTGACAAGTCTCACAAGGTTCTCTGGTTCTGATTTTAATTTCTTTTTCCGTACCGGTAAAAGCCTCTTCCAACGAAATGGACAAATTATACCTCAAATCATCGCCGCGTACCGGACCATTTCGATTTTGCGCGCGCCCGCCGCCCATAAAATCAGAAAACATATTAGAAAACAAATCTGACAAATCCTCGGCATTAAAACCAAAACCACCGCCAAACGGATTGCCGCCGCCAAAGCCGCCTTGAAAAGCCTGATGACCGTAACGATCATAAGCGGCGCGTTTTTGTTCGTCTTTTAAAACCTCGTACGCTTCATTGATTTCTTTAAAATGCTGTTCGGCTTCTTTGTTTCCCGGGTTGCGATCCGGATGATATTTCATTGCCAGCTTCCGAAAAGCTCGTTTAATTTCATCTCCGCTTGCATCTTTACTGACTTCTAAAACTTCGTAATAATCTTTTTCCGTCATCTTTTTTACTCTATTCAGATTTTGTTTGATTCAAAAGCTTTGGACTAACCCACATTTTACCCTGCTGCAAAAATTCCGGAAGTTCTTTTAAGGACGAGGCACCGGCTGCTTTGGCATGACCGCCGCCACCGAACTTTTCCGCAATTTTAGAAACATCGACATTGTCTTTTGCCGTGTAAAACGACAAATTCCACCGGTTTTTTTTGTTCATAAAAAAATTAACCATCATATCATAGTCTTTGATATTATCCAAAGAATCATAAAATTCCGAATACCCTTGGGCAATATTGGCGCAAATGCATTTCAGTCCTTCAAATTCGCTTTCGAAAGCCTCAGCACGCACAAGCCGGAAATTACGATTCCTGATATAAGATAAAATGGCTTTTCCTTTTTCCACCATCACATCAATATCCATTGTATCTTCAATCAGCTCATGCCAAATTTTATCTGTCGGACGATTAACACCCAACGCCTGCATGGCATATTCAAAAGCCCGCACGCGTTTATCGCGCAAATCAAACACATCATTTAAGCCCAAAAGTTTAATTCCAAGCGGTAAAGGACGATTGGGATAAAAATATTCCCATGTCAGAACGATGGCTGCCGTTCCAACCTTCCGAATTCCTTTGATTGGTTCACATCCCTTTGCTGCCAAAGCTTTTTCATATTGTTCTATAACCGAGACATGATGATCTATCCAAACAAAATCAATCTTTTGGCTCAATTCGAACATAAATTCGACCGGAAGAGAAATATCGCAAACAACAACCTTATCGTGCTTTAAAATCTCATCATAAGGAATTTCCATATCATGATTCAAGCCCATCAATTCCATATCCGGATACACGCTTTTAACAATTGCCGCCGACCCTTTCCCGTCATGATCGGCTATGTGGTAAATACATAACATTTCTCAGTCCTTCGTCCTTAAATTTCTATCACCATATTATCATATGCCGGCACGACATTTGCAGGTGTCAGTGCATCAATGGCGTCATAATCGCATTCCGATGCCATATGATTAATAATTGTGCGGTACGGTTTTATGATATTGACATATTCTAAAAGCTTGTCAAGCCCCATATGTGTTGCTTGTCCTGCCGGGGTTGTCAAAGGCAGAACCAAAATTTCAGGACGTTTTTGTATCATAGCCAGCCCCTTTTCGGAAATAGAACGGCAATCAGCTATAAAAACGATTTCTCCGTCATTAAAAACATATCCTGTGGAATGAACCGGATGTCCGCTTAAAGCAATCGGAACAATTTTTAAATCTTTGATAAAGAAAGCTTGTTCTTCTGTAATTTCATTAATAATCATGCTTGGGCAAAACATTGGATTATGAACACAATTTTTATCCACCACCAAATAAGGAAAACGCTGCCTGATTACTTCTGCAGTTTCAGCATTTGCATAAATATTCAGCGGCTTGCCGCTCAAGCGGTTTAAATCGCGTAAATCATCAATCCCATGCAAATGGTCGGCATGGCTGTGTGTATAAAGAACGGCGTCTATATAACGGATTGAATTATCCAAGAGCTGCGTTCTTATATCCGGCGATGTATCAATCAAAAGTTTTGCTCCAGCAGCTTCCAGATAGACACCTGCCCTCCTGCGAACATTTTTCGGATTGTTCGGATTACAAGCGCCCCATCCGGCAGCAACCGACGGCACGCCGGGAGCAGCACCGCATCCCATAATAACGAGCTTATTCATTTTCTCACTTACTTCTTTCTTTATCTTTGTGCTTTTGTAAACAAATTAAAAAAGTTATCTGATGTTATAACCGATATTTTTGCCAAATCAAGACTTTTTATTGCCGCTAAACATTTTGCCGTATGCACCACATATGACGGTTCATTAACCTTGCCGCGCAGCGGAACAGGCGCCAGATACGGGCTATCTGTTTCTACCAAAAGCCTCTCTGTCGGAATTTTGTAAAACGCCTGTCTTAAATCCTCGAATTTATTAAAAGTTATCATCCCCGAAGCTGAAATATAAAACCCGATTTCCAAAGCTGCCTCAGCCAGTTTCCAGACCGACGAATAGCAGTGTATCACGCCTTTGAAAGATTTTTGTTTATAAGCATCTGCCAACAACTCAATCGTATCATCTTCAGCATCACGCGTATGCACCACCAACGGCAGACCGCTTTCTTGTGAAGCTTGTATCATTTTTCTAAAAACTTTAATTTGTACATCGCGCGGGCTAAAATCATAATAATAATCCAAACCGCACTCACCAATACCGATAACCTTTTGATTTTTTGTATTGCTTAGCACATCTTCAACCGACACATCAACATAAGCATTGGCATCATGCGGATGCACGCCGGTCAAAGTAAACACATTCGGATATTTACGGCAAATTTCAAGTTGCATCGGCAGCGCATCAAACAAACCGCCCGCATTAAGCATATAGCCCACGCCGGCTTTTTTTGCCCTTTCCATAACCGCCTCAAGCTGAGAATATATTTCTTCCGAGCTCAAATGACAGTGACTATCAACCAACATCGACCACTGCCCCGCATATTGTTGAAAAAATATCAAGCATTGCCTGCCTTTTATCCATATTTAACGCCGTCGTTTCATTTAAAATTTGTAAAGTTAATGCCCACGCCTCTCCGACTTTTTGAACATTCTCACAACCTTTAACATAATCGGAAAGAAACTTCAAAACAAGTTCAACCGTCAAATCCCACACATTTTCATCAGCCGCGGCGGCATCGCTTAAATCAAGCGCCAAGCTCAAATCAAAATTTTTACCGGCAAAAAACAATTTCTCCAAATTAGCATAAAGCGCCAAACCATCGTGTTGGGCATAAGTTAAAGCTTTACCGATACTGCCCGAACTGATTTTGGCAATCCCCGTAACCGCAGCTTCTGACAAATCCGGTGCATAACGCCTTAATAATGAAGCTACCGTATCCGGTGCCAGCGGCTGTAAATTAAGTTTGGCACAACGTGATTTAATGGTAGGAAGCAACCTGTTCGGATTATGACAAACCAAAAGGAGCAAACTCTTTGCCGGCGGTTCTTCCAAAATTTTTAATATAGCATTAGCACTAGCTGTATTTAAATCATCGGCACTATCTACAATAACAATCCGCCAGTTGCCGTCAAAAGATTTTTTATTCAAAAATTCGTTAATTGTACGCACTTCATCCACTTTGATAACCGACGACTTTTTCAAATCCTGCAATTCTTCGTCATTTAACGCTTCGCCGCTGCGGATGGCTTTAATAATTTTCTTTTTATCACCTTCAATAAAATCCCGTTCCAAAACCTTTAAATCCGGATGCGAACCGTTAGCCACCAAACGAAACGCCGGGTTGTTTTCAGAAACATTAAGCGACGTATATTCTTGCCGTCGGTTTTCATCTGCCGATAATAAAAAACGAGCAATTCGATAAGATAAAGTCGCTTTTCCGATACCCTCAACCCCCGTAATCAACCAAGAATGATGTAAAGCGCCGGCTTTCCATGCATTTAAAAACACAGATTCTGCTTCTTCATGACCACTCAAAAATGGATTATTTGGGGGCAATAGCGCACTCATAACTTTCCTCTACAACCCAAAACGTTGAGAAACAAGACCAACAATATCATTATGCAAATCATCAATTGATTTATTTGCATCAAGTACCACGCACCTGTCCGGATTATCTTCGGCAATTTTAAGAAAACCGTGCCGTAAACGCTCATGCCAAGCCAACCCTTGTTTTTCAATGCGGGTTTCTTTGTTAATCATACCCTCGGCTTTTTTAAATGAACGAGCCAGCCCGATTTTCGGATCTATATCCAAAATAATCGTCAAATCCGGCTTAAAATCACCGACGGCAAATTGATATAAAGCCTGAATATCTTCTTTAGCCAAACGCTTATCATAAGCATAATATTGGTAAGCCATGGTCGAATCGGCAAAGCGATCGCTTAAAACCCAAACATTCTTTTCAAGCGCCGGCCACACTTTTTGCACCATATGCAGCCGCCTGTCGGCAAAAAACAACAAAGCTTCGGCGTTGGCATCTAATTTACTGACTTCTCCCTCGGTTAAAATTCGCCGCAATTCAAGCCCGACTTCTGTTCCACCTGGCTCTTTGGTTAATAAAACTTCTTTACCTTTTTTCTTAAGAAAATCGTTTAACAATTTGATTTGAGTTGATTTTCCTGTACCTTCTCCGCCTTCAAAAGTGATAAATTTTCCCGACATTTATTTGTTTCCCAACACCAGATATTTGAGATTGGCAACAAATTTGCCCCATAACCCAAGTTCGGCGACATCTGCACCTGCTGCCAAATCAATCTTGCGAACATTACCATCCGGATCGCTTAATTCGGCATAACCGATAACCGCACCTTTCTTTATCGGAGCTTTAACCGGTTCATCATAAACAACTTTCATACCATACTGATTGCGCAAGCTGCGTCGAATGGTTTCCACCACATTATCCGGAACCACCAGAGGAACAGCTTTTTCAACGCCATACCAAACAGGAACTTCTGCCAACACTTGTCCGGCTGATAAGATCTGATAATTATCAAATTCTCTAAAACCATAATTCATCAAACGCTCTGCTTCTTCTGAACGCTCTTTATTACTATTCATCCCGGCCATAACTTCAATCAACCGGCGGCCGTTTTTTGCAACCGAAGCGGTCAAACAAAAGCCGGCTTCTTCAGTGTGACCGGTTTTCAAGCCGTCTGCCCCCGGCATACTGTATAATAAAGGATTGCGGTTACCTTGTTTAATGTTATTATGTGTAAATTCTTTTTCTGAAAAAATATAATAAAATTCCGGAAATTCTTTGATAATGCGACGTGCCAACAAAGCCAAATCTTCCACCGACATTTTTTGATCCGGATGCGGCAACCCCGTTGAATTGGCAAAAGTGCTGTTTTTAAGCCCGATATTTTCAGCCGTTTCATTCATCAAAACCGCAAAATCTTCCTCCGTTCCTGATATATTTTCCGCAGCAACAATGCAGGCATCATTACCGGATTGAACAATAATCCCCTGCAGCAAATCTTCTACCGGCACTTTTTCACCGATTTCTAAAAACATGGTAGAACCACCGCTGGCAGCACCTCCTTTACGCCACGCATTTTCGCTGACGGTAAAAGTATCCTCCAAAGAAAGAGAACCTGTACGCAATTTATCAAAAATTATATAAATCGTCATCAGCTTGCTCATGGAAGCCGGAGCCATTTGAACATCATGATTTTTGGTATAAATATAAGCACCGGTATCATAATCAATTAAAATAGCATTGCGTGCGGTCGTTTCAAAAGCACCGGCATTAAAGGCAATGCTGCTGCATAACAATGCCGTCAGAACGATTTTTTTTGCATTTACCATCAAAATATCTCCTTATTCCCTAACAATTCTGGCATCATAAACGCCATAATTTCTCACTTTATTAAGAGTAACCTCTGCTTCTTCCTCATGCGAGAAAGGACCCAAGCGCACCCGATAAAAAGGAGCTCCCGAAACATAGGCTTCAAAAACCTTGCTGCGCCCAAAACGGGAAAGCCTTGCATTTAAGTTATCAGCCAAATCTCTTTGTGAAAAAGAGCCGGCTTGAACATAAAACACGAGATTGTCATTATCATAACTTGAAACTGTCGAAGAAGCAAATGTTGTCGTTTGTGCTTTTCCCAACATAGCAGCTTTCAAAGCCTTACTTTCTTCCGGCAAAATTTCCACCCGAACTTTGGTAACACCTTTGGTTTGATAACCCAAAAGCTGCGCACCACGTTTTGAAATATCAATGATTCTGTCTTTGGCATACGGGCCACGATCATTAACACGTAACACCAGCGAACGACCGTTTTCAAGATTCGTGACTCGTACAATGGACGGCAAAGGCAGCGTTCGATGTGCCGCTGTCAAAGTATTCATATCATAACGTTCGCCGTTGGCGGTTTTTTTGGCATGAAAATCATCACCATACCAACTAGCCATACCAACTTCTGAATAATCATAATCTTCAGCCGGATAATACCACTTGCCCATAATTTTATACGGACTACCGATTTTATAAACCCCGCCATATTGTTTAATAGCCAAAGCTTGTGCTTGTGGCGACAATCCGGTTAGTTCAGGCGTACCGCGTGAAGAACAGGCGCTTAACAATGCAAAGCCACACAAAATTAAAAAATATTTTTTAAAGTAGTTCATCATTTTTTGTTCATTGTATTGTTTCAATTAGCCATAATTTAACTTGTTTTTTTCCATTCGTCCAGCTTCATTTTACCCCTGTGCATTCTTAAAAAGCATCATTTCAATTTCTTTCTTGGTTGTACCGGAACAGCAAAGCCTATTTCAGAATCATAATTGTTGATTTTGTTTAACAGCCGATAATCAGGATACCCGTCTTGGTGCAAATGCGCCTTTGCCTGCAAACGTTTAACAGCTTCTTTTGTCTGAGTCCCTAAAATACCGTCTTCTTTAAGCCCGGTTTTAAGAATTTTATTAGCAAAAGCCTGCACTTTTCGCACCTCTTTATCCGTCAAAACATATTGTTGATTTGCTTCAACAGATTCATATTTTTCATCATTTCTAATATAATCTGCCAAAATACTAATCGCCAAAGCATAATTTTCAGACCTGTTCCAAATCATAATCCGCTTAAAATTGCCAAAAACGATATAAGCAGAACCCTTATGCCCATCCGGAATAATGATTGAAGCTTTTAGGTTATCCGGATAAGGGAGTTTCTTCCCATCTGCCGTCAACACGCCGATGTTTTGCCATTCATCAACCGTTTTGCTGACATTCCTACCAGCCAAACGATAGTCAAAACTCCAAGGCAGCCGAACTTCACCGCCCCATGGTTCATCATATTTCCAACCTAAAGTATTTAAATAGTTTGCAGCTGACGCGATGGCATCATCCAAATTGTCCCAAATATCAATCATCCCGTCTTTATCATAATCAACAGCATAAGCATTATAAGTCGACGGCATAAACTGGAAATGTCCCATGGCGCCGGCCCAAGAGCCCATCATTTTATCATTATCCAAATTATATTTTTCCATAATTTTCAAAACATTATATAATTCATTTTTAAAAAAGGCTGAACGGCGGTTGTTATAGCTCAAATTGGTCAACCCGTCGATTATATGATATTTTCCTTTATTTTGCCCAAAATTGGTTTCAAGCGCCCATAAAGCCGTTAAATAATTAAGCGGTACTTGATATTCATCTTCCAGATTCGGATATTTTTCTTGTAGCTCATGATAATACTGCCTGGAAAGTTTAACTCTTTGGGGTGTAATCATTCTGTTTAAGTAATTTTTGCAAGTCAAAACAAATTCTGCTTGATTTTTATCTTGTTTAACAACTTCCGGCTGTTCATGATAATATGTATTTTCACCATAAGCCTTGTTGATGGTTTTTTTTGAGATCCCGCGCGCTATCATTTCTTCTTTCAAGTCTTCAAGCCAAACAAGCCATGCCTCGGGAACTTCTGTTTGTCCTTTTGCTTGTGTACTGATCGGTAACAACGTCACCAGCAACACCACTAAAGCTATTGTCTGTTTAATCTGATACATATTTTGAACCCTGCACTTTTTTTGAGCTTAAAATATTTTTACAAAATATGCAATTGAGAGTTAAGGTTATAAAGAAATTATTTTCATCTGCCATACAATTTCAGTTATACTCTGAAGACGCACCCTTTTTTTATCACACCTGAAAGAGTGCTCCTTTTTCTGTTACCACCGCGCGATTTACCCTTCCTCGTCACACTCTGCAGGAGCGTAAGCACTCGAGGTAAGGCGTCTGTCGCCCTATCCTTTCCCCGTCACGCCACCGACGCGCGTTAGTGCGGCGGTTAAGGCGTCCTTTGAGAGAACCCTAAAACTCGCCGACGCTGTCGGCTCGTGGGATGACGGGATGTAGGGTTGTCGGCAGTGGCATGGCAGTAAATAATAAGTAGAAACTTATCCCCACCAGACTCTTTAAAATTGCAAAAAAAAAAAACGGTTTAGAATGACGTGAAAACAGGTATTTTTTGCAA
>CALXZJ010000017.1 GCA_944393235.1 uncultured Alphaproteobacteria bacterium
ATATTGTTGCGCCATCCAAACTTTAAATTAAAAAAAAAAAAAAACGGTTTAGAATGACGCGTAAACAGGTATTTTTTGCAATTTGGAGAAAATATTATGCGTGAAAATGGGCGGTCTATGGTGGAAATGCTGGGTGTTTTAGCAATTATCGGTGTGCTGTCAGTTGGGGCAATTTCGGGATATTCTAAAGCGATGATGAAGTATAAGCTCAATAAATTTTCAGAAGGGTTGAACAGCCTCTTAAATTATGCACTACAATATACACCGCAGCTTGAAGCACATGGTGCAAATGCACACATGGGCTATAATGAAATTTTATATAAACTTAATCTTATTCCTGACGGCATGACTTATGTTACATCCACACAAAAGATTTTCGATATTTTTAATAATGAAATAGTACTTTATCGCAATGTTGAACAAGACAATACGGAAACGAATGTTTTATCAATCAGCGCCGACACATCGGATACAAGTCGGCAAATTTGCCGTCAAGCCTTAACAGTCGCCAAAGAAAACGCATTTGCTTTGCACTCGGTCTCAATTAAAGACGACGCGGCTGAAGGCGGCGAGTTTTCAACCCGTTTATGGGGCGATAATTATTGCACGTCTTCGGTTAAATGTTTACGCAACATGACCGTCGCTGATGCCGAAAACGTCTGTGATTTTTGCAACGATATAGAAAAACGCTGTCGCATAATGATTACGTGGATTCAATAATTTCACGAAACTTTGCATAAGACCACCGGCATGGATATTTTTTCCGCGCCGATTTTGATTAAGCGCTTTAACTCATAGGCTGCTTCGTTAAATTCCTCTTCATTTTGGGCATGGACATATGCCAATGGCGTGTGCTCGTCCACATAATCGCCAATTTGGCAGAACGAGCTGAAACCGGTGGCATAATCAAGTTTTTGGTCGGGGTGGGTTCTTCCGCCTTTTAAACCAACCAGCAGCATGCCGATGTCGCGGGTGGACATACTTTCAACATAACCGCGTTCTTGAGCAAAAACAGGACGACTAATTTGGGCATGCGGTAAGTAAAATGCCGGCTTTTCAGCAAAGTCAGCCGGACCGCCCAACATGCACACCATTTGTGCAAATTTTTCCAAGGCTCTGCCGGAAGAAAGCGCCGCGGCAACCGCCTGCTCGGCTTTTTCATGCGTTTGATATAAACCGCAAGAAGTTAAAATTTCGGCGCATAAAACTTTGGTCACTTTATCAAGCCGCGGATTAATGTTTTTGTTTTGCAGATATTCCACCGCCTCGCAGACTTCCAAGGCGTTACCGACAGTCGAACCCAAAACCGCATTCATGTCGGTGACCACCGCGGTGGTTTGGGTGCCGGCATTGTTGGCGGTGGCCACAATGCATTCCGCTAATTTTTTGGCATTTTCCTCATCTTCCATAAACGCTCCGCGGCCGCATTTTAAATCCATAACCAAATATTCCAACCCGGCGGCAAGCTTTTTGGAAAGAATGGAGGCGGTAATCAGCGGGATGGATTCAACCGTGCCGCAAACATCACGGATGGCATAAATTTTTTTATCCGCCGGCGCCAGATTGCCGGTTTGTCCGATAATGGCGCAACCGACCTCGGCAACCGTTTGTTTGAAAGTTTCATTGTCGGCGGAGGTGTCATAGCCGGGGATAGAATCAAGCTTGTCCAGCGTGCCGCCGGTATGACCCAAGCCACGTCCGGCAATCATCGGCACATAGCCGCCGCAGGCTGCCAGAATCGGCGCCAACATCAGGCTGACTTTGTCGCCGACACCGCCGGTGGAGTGTTTATCAATCACCGGTCCGTTTAAGCGCCAGTGCAATGTCTCGCCGGAATCGCGCATAGCCATGGTCAACGCTACGGTTTCGTCTTGATTGAGGCCATTTAAGAACATCGCCATGGTCATGGCTGCGGTTTGAATGTCAGCAAAGCCGCCGTCTACCACGCCTTTGATGAAAAATTTTATTTCTTCGGGGCTTAAAGTATGTCCGTCTCTTTTCTTGCGGATAATTTCCTGCGGAAACATTTATTTTTCCTCCATATATAATTCTAACAGTTTTTTAAGGCTGTCCGCAGCTGCAGCGGCTTGCGCCAAAGTTTCCTGATGGGTTTGCCGTGTATTCTGCAAGCCGGTTCCCAAATTGGTGATGACCGAAACGCCCAACACTTTCATGCCGGCATAAACCGCAGATATCACTTCCGGCACGGTGGACATGCCGACGGCATCGGCGCCCAAAGCACGGAAAGCTCTGATTTCTGCCGCGGTTTCAAAATTTGGGCCGCTGACCATTAAATACACGCCTTCATCAAGTTTGATGCCGCATTTATCGGCAATGGATTTTAAACGGTTGCGGCATTTTAAATCATAAGCTTCGCTCATGTCCGGAAAACGCGGTCCGTCTTTTTCATTATTTGCGCCGATAAGCGGATTTTGCCCGCTAAAATTAATGTGGTCGGTTATCAGCATCAGGCTTCCTGCCGGCATTTCCTTCTTGAGTGAGCCGGCGGCGTTGGTGACAATCAGATTTTTAACCCCGATTTTAGCAAATGCGCAGATAATTTCTTTGATTAAGCGTGGCGCATGACCCTCGTAAAGATGAAAACGTCCCTGCATGCAAACCACTTCATGCTTTCCCAAGCGACCGACGACCAATTGACCTTTATGGCCGGCGACGCCCGCAGACGGGAAGCCCAATTTATCATATGGAATAATCATAGAATCGTGCATACTATCAGCCAAAGCTCCCAAGCCGGAACCTAAAATCAATAATGTATCGGGGCAGCGCTCAGCAAGCTGTTCTTTTAGGGCAGCAACATATTGTTCTATCATCGGCGCAACTCCTTTTCATCAAAAGCCGCCGGCAAAAGCTCAGCAATTGTGTAAGTTTTTTTAACCCCCGCCAAATCAGCCAAATGGATTTTGGTATTTTTATCAGAAAATTCAAAAATCCGCTGCAGGCATGCGCCGCACGGCGAAATTAAACTTGAGCTGTCGGCAACAATGACGATGTCTTGTATCAACCTTTCACCGGCGGCATTCATGGCAGCAATTGCGCCGGCTTCAGCGCATGTCCCGCACGGATAAGAAACATTTTCAACATTGCAACCGGTATAAATTTTCCCTGATGCCGACATGATTGCCGCACCAACGGCAAACTTTGAATACGGGACATAAGCACAGGTACGGACGGCAAGAGCTTGTTCATAAAGTTCAGAAACTGCAGACATTTTGTGCTCCTTTAATCAAAAATTAGTTGATTTATGTTATGGATATTATACATTATTGATATATTTGGCAAAGACTTTTTATGTTTGTTACAGGAGAATTATGCCGTGATTAAAAAAATTTTTATTGGTCTTATCGTGGTTGTCGCTTTAGCCGTTGGCGGTTTATCGGCTTATATTTCAACAATTGACTGGAATAAACATAAGGATAAAATTGCCGAACAGTTGGAAAATATTACCGGCAAAAAAGTGGTGTTCGGCGGCAGCGTGTCGCTTTCGATTTTTCCTACACCGTATTTAACCGCCAAAGATATTAAAATTTATAACAAAACCGGCGATAATACAAATGAGCCGCTGGCTATTATTAATGAAATGGTGACAGATTTAAATTTGCAATCTTTGTTAAAAGGTAATTTTGTCGTTAATAATATGTCTTTGATTAATCCGACCATCCTTATTGAACTTTTGCCGGACGGCAAAATTAACTGGTATTCAGAAATATCCGATGAGCAGAAAAGTACTCTTGATGAAATTGAGGTCGCCTTAAACAGCGTCATGCTTAAAGACGCTTCGGTACAAATTATTAATAAAGGCTTGAATATGGATATTAATTTACAAAATCTGAATGCCGAAATTACGGCGCAAAGCTTGCGTGGACCTTACCGGATTGACGGCAACTTTGTTAAAGATAATAATCCTGCCGGCTTTGCCCTAACTTTAGGAACTTTTTCAGAAAGTTTTGCGACATCCCTTAACTTGGTTTTAACTCATCCTTCAACGGAAAGTTATGCCAGATTTGACGGTTCTATGTTAACCAGTAATAATGAAATTAAAGGTAATTTTATTGTCGAATCTAAAAATCCTTCGACTTTTATTAATGAACTGACCAATCAGGTTATTTTACCGGAAGAATTTAATTATCCGCTGGCTTTTTCAGTTGAACTTAATACAAACAATCAACAAATTGATTTATCCAGTTTTATTATTAAATATGGCGACAATACGGCCGGTGCCGGAAATATTTTAATTCCCTTAATTGCGCAATCTGATGAGAAAAAACGCGTTGTGGAAGTCGGCTTTGAAATGACCGATTTGGATTTACAGCCAATCGTGGGTATTATTAAAGAACAACTCAAAAAATACGACGGTAATAAAACACCGTTTGAACCGTTTTTTGACTTTGATATGATTGCTGATATTAAAGCCGTTAAAGCAACTTATAACAATCAACCTATTCGTAATTTTACTTTAAGCGCCGATTTGGTGGATGATGTTTTAAATATTAAAACGTTTTCCGGATTGTTTCCCGGCGATGCGGATATTACGGTTAACGGCGATGTTTTTGAACATGAAAAAGTCCTTTCTTACAACTTTAAACTTAAAGGCATGTGTCAGGATTTTTTAAAATTTATGGAATGGCTTGATATTAAACCAAAAACTTATACGCAATCGACATACCGTAATGCTCAAGTTGATGCCGATATTTCCGGAAATTTAAACCAAATCCGTATTATGCCTCTGTCATTTACCTTAGATAAAATTTCAGCCAACGGCGTTGTCGGCATTATTCGTAACGGGCGGCTCAGACTTTTTGTTGCACTTGGCAGCGATACTGTCGATTTTGACAATTATGCAAAGCTCTTAAATGAAGATGAGCAAAAATTATCCTTTGCCGAAAAAGTTAAACTTATTTTGAATGAATTTGCATTTCTTAATAATGTCGACCTGCATTTTGAAACAAAAATCGGCCTCGGGATTTATAACAAAATTCCGTTTAAGGATATTGATGTATTTTTGGATACGGAAAGCGGCGTTATTAAAATTCAAAACTTTAGTATCGGCGATATCGCCGGAACAAATTTTAATGTAAACGGCACAGTGTCCGGATTGGGCGTTAACCCATCGTTTGAAAACATAAAATACGATTTTAAAACAACGGATTTTAAAAAATTTACTAAAGATTTTGAGGTTCCCCTGCCCAACCTGCCTTTAATTGACAATGCAAATAATGTGCAGGCGAAAGGCATTTTTACCGGTGATTTGAACAATGCTACCATTAAATCTGTCAATATGATTGAAAAGCTTAATTCGGTTTACAGCGGCAAGTTATATAATTACCAAAACAAACTGAATTTTAACGGTATGCTTGAATTTAAGACACCTGATTTTACACAATTTATAAAATCTTTAGGCTTTAATTATAATCCTAAAAACATGGCCTCAAATATCTTTACCTTCAAAGGTAATGTTGAGGGCAACCCTGATGTATGGAAAACAGAAAACTTTGACGCCTTTGTCGGTACAACTAACTTTAAAGGTAAAGCAACGGTTGATTTATCCGGCAGCCGACCTAAAATTACGACAGAAATTGCCAGCAATAAATTTGAATTTAATCATTTCTTTTATAATCCGGCTCCTGATGAACCTGTTTCGTTAACACGCGGCAGCAAAAGCAGCGAAAATAATTTTTTGGTTCGGCCGCTTATCAGTAAATCGGTTATTAATTATGACTTCTTCAAGACTTTTGATTTAAAAGGAAAATTTAATATAGATAATTTGAATTTCGGAACAAAATATTTGGAAAAAGTTTCTGCCGATGTTGATATAAACAAAAGTGTTATTAATTTTGAAAATTTGCAGGCGGTTAAAGATGGGGGAAATATTAACGGACAGGTCAGATTGGATATATCGGGCACACCTAAAGTTAAAGGGAAACTTAATTTTTCCAACTTTGATGCCTCAATGTTCGGCGGTAAAAAATATGGTTTTGTTTCCGGAACAATGCGTGCCAAAACTGATTTTGAAAGTTCGGCAGAATCGGGGGCTGATTTTATCGATCATTTAATCGGAAAAATTTCTTTTGATATTGATCAGGTTGTATTTAAAGGTTGGGATATGGAGTTTGTTGAAGACGATTTAAGCCGTCGGACACATTCGGACAACTTGATTGAAATGTTGCAAGAAAATTTGCAAAAAGGAGAAACTTCTTTTGAATTGGTTGGCGCAGAAATAGATATTAAAAATAGCGATTATACTTTTAAAGATGCTTTGATGGCTTCCGGATTGATTACAATTGATGTTTCCGGTAAGGGAAGTATTAAAAATTGGAATACGGATACAACATTTAAGGTTGTGTTTGAACGGCTGCGCGATCAGGTGGTTCCGATTGATTTTAAATGGACGGGAGCTTTGAATAATCCTAACTTGGTGGTTAACAGCACAGAGCTTAAAAATAAATACGACGCCTATTGGGAAAAAATTGCTAAGGAAAAGAAAGCCGCCGAAGAAGCGCGAATTAAAGCCTTAAATGATAAAATGAGCAAAACGCAGAAAAAAGTTTTGCGCTTAAAAGATGTTGCCGTTAAGGAAATTTTCCCGAAAATAGAAGAATATAAGCCTTTAAGCAGCAATGCCGACATTAAGAGTACTTATGACAGTAATCACCTCTTGGTTATTGATATTAACAATCAATTAGATGCTATGCAGCAAAAAGCTAAGGGGGATTTTACTGATAATGATATTACGGAAATGAATGCAAAGCTTGAAACTTTTGATACCCAATTGCAAGATATTTTGAAACAAATCAATGAAAATTTTGTATATGATGTTAAAGTTCATGCCGCAGAAGCTTATGGTACAATTGTCGGTATTTATGAGAATTCAAAAATCAAAGCCGTTAATTATCAAAAAACTTTAGATGCGTATGTGTTGCGTTTACTGCAACTGGGATCTCTTGTGGTTTTAGACAGAGATCCTCGTGCAACCGATTATAAAAGTCAGGTTGAGACTTCTCTTCGTGCCATAGAAGATTTAAATTTAAAAGCCAATGAACTGCGCGAACAAATTGAAGAAACAAACGATATTAAGAAATTGGATAAATTATATAAAAACATGCAAAATTTGCTTGATAAAACAAATAAGGAATTAGAAAAACTCAATTCTAATATGGAAGCTCTTTTTGATTATGCCAAACAATTGGTGCGTGAAGAAGAATACGGCGATATGCCTCCGGAAGAAAATAGCCCTGAACCAGAAAGTGCCGAAAATACAGAAAATAATTCTGTCGTTGATGACACTAACAAAACACAATCTGAAACTCCAGAAACGAATGAGGAAAAATCTGCTGTCGAAACTTCTCTTGAACCTATAACCGAAAGCAAGCCAGAGGTTGAAGCTCAAGAAGGCGACGAGCAGCCTTTGCCTTTGTTACAACAACCTGAAACGACCTCTGAAGCAGATGTTCTTGATAATAAAAAGACCATTAAACCTCAGCCCCCTCAAATTGGTGTGCTGCCCCAAGGGGTTGTATCTTATCAATCTAAATCGGCACCTTCCGGAACGATTACCCGAGGTAAGCAGATTTTGGAAACCGGCAGACCTGCCGTTTCGGCAACGCCGGCTAACGGTACATTGTTGTTAAAGCCTATTTCCGGTGAAAATATTTCCTCAGGGGGAACGATAAAGAAAAAAGACTAAATTATTTTGCAAATTTCGTACCGTTTTTTTTAATTTTAGCTTGAAAAGAAACTTCTTTTTAAAGGGAGAATTTTGTGGATTATCCCTTGTCGTAGATTGCCTTAGCATTGAAACATGTTATATATAAAATATACAGTTTAACATTATTATTTGGAGTTTATAAATGTTTCAAAATCCTGAAGTTTGCATTCTTCCCGTTGCCGGTTTGTCTACGCGTAATTTGCCGGCAACAAAGGTTTTACACAAAGGTTTTCTTACCTTAAATAATTTACCGATTATTCAATATGCGATTGAAAGTTGCCGAGAAATCGGAATTAAAGAAATTATATTTATATATAGTGATCAATCTTGTAAAAATCTTTTTGAAAAGTATTTTGCTCCTTATCCGTGGTTGGAAGATCATTTGGCACATAAAGGCAAATTTGATCTTTTAAAAGCTTTAAAAGATATTATTCCGGGAGGTATGAAATTTTCTTTTGCCGAACAGAAAGAACCTTTGGGCAACGGTCATGCTATTCTTATGGCTAAGGAACTGGTCGGCAAACGTGATTTTATTGTTATGTGGCCAGATGATGTTTATATTAATTTCCATGGAGACGGTATCTTAAAACAATTATGCGATGTTTATCAACAAACGGGCGGAATTGTTGAAAATATTATGGAATTTTCCAAAGAAGAAATGACCCGTTATGGGGCTTTGGTCGGTGCTGTTCGCGATGGGCGAACCGTCCAGGCTAAAGGAATGGTTGAAAAACCTAAACTTGAAGAAGTTCCTTCAAACTATGCCAGCATGGGACCTTATATTCTGCCTAATGTTATTATGGATATTTTACCCGAAGTAAAAAACGGTTCAAATGGTGAAATTAATTTGACAGATGCCATGAACCTTGCGGTACAACGCGGGGAAAAACTTACCGGTGTTTTGTGCAGCGGCTTGCGATTTGACTGCGGGACAAATGAAGAATTGGCAAAGTCTAATCTGAAGCTGACTTTGATGCAAAATCCAAATTTACGGGCGTGTGCCAAAGAACTGCTGGATACAATTTTAGTTTAATTTTTTCATATAAAAAACAGCACTTGAGTAAAACGATAACTCCCTGAAAGAATAAGTGCTTGAGGTAGATATTTCTTCCTCTGTTATGTTTCTGTCGCATTTTTATGCGGCGGTTTAGGCGTCTTTTGGGAGCCCCCTAAACTCGGATATTAACGTATCCTCGTGGGGTGATGAGAATAGTGCCGGTTGTAAGTTATCCCCACCAGACTCTTTAAAATTGCAAAAAAAAAAAACGGTTTAAAATAAAGTTTAAATCATGATTTTTTATATTCTGGGAGAAAATTATGCGTGAAAATGGTAGAAACGACCGACCGACGAACACTGTAGATGCGCAGCCTTGTTTGAGCGACGTGTACAAAAATAGTACACGAGCGAAAAGAAGGCAAGCAGATGCGGTGTTATCCGGGCGGTCTATGGTGGAAATGCTCGGCGTTTTAGCAATTATCGGGGTTTTATCTGTCGGGGCGATTGCCGGTTATTCCAAGGCGATGTTTAAGTATAAACTCAACAAACAGGCGGAATCTTTTAATATGCTGTTAAATAACGCTATACAAA
Source organism: uncultured Alphaproteobacteria bacterium (assembly GCA_944393235.1). Lineage (GTDB taxonomy): Bacteria > Pseudomonadota > Alphaproteobacteria > RF32 > CAG-239 > CAAFZY01. The sequence goes on from CALXZJ010000017.1 coordinate 9,312, forward strand.
TCAAGCCACAACTGGAACGCGCTTTTACATCGACCTCTATTCGTTTCGGTGCAGATCTTTTTGATAAACTTAACCTTATCCCCGATGGTATGCGGGTTGAAGGCAGCACCATTTACGATGTTTTTCACAATTCTATCGGTATTTCTTATTATTATAATAATCAAACCGGCAATATTGATTATGTTTTGCATTGGACCATGGACAGGGCAAACAATAAAACAACGCAACGTGCCAGCGAAATTTGCCGTAATATGATTCTGGTTGCCAAAGAAAATGCGGCGAACCTACCGGTTCTAAGTGTGCGAACCGGTCAAACGGACGGCACGTATGATGCAACTGCTTTAAATGGTGATGAAAGATGTACCAATAATCGAAATTGCTTGCGCAATGCCACTTTACAACAAATTAACGATATGTGTTCTGCCTGCGAATCGGAAACTTATTGTCAGCTCATTATTTATTTCATGATTAAAAAATATCAATAGTAAATTGTTTTTAAAAATGATAAAGCCCTTCTTTTTAAGAAGGGCTTTGTTTGGAAAGAAAGAAGTTTATTTGACTTCTTCATAATCGGCGTCGACAACTTTGTCATCACCGCCGTTATTGCCGCCAGTCTGAGCACCGGCATCAGCACCGGCCGATTGTCCGGCAGAAGCATCGGCTCCGGCTGCAGCGCCCTGCGCTTTATACATAGCTTCGCCTAATTTCAACGAAGCCTGCATTAACGCGTCGCTCTTTTCTTTAATTACCGCCACATCAGTGCCTTCCAGCGCGGTCTTCAAAGCCGCAATCGCGTCTTCAATGGCGGTTTTGTCGGCAGCGCTGATTTTATCGGCATTTTCTTTCAAAGTTTTTTCGGTTGAATGCATCAAAGCTTCGGCTTGGTTGCGGGTTTCAACCTCTTCTTTTTTCTTCTTATCAGCTTCGGCGTTTGCCTCGGCGTCTTTGACCATTTTTTCAATATCGGCTTCAGACAAGCCGCCGGAGGCTTGAATACGAATAGCCTGCTCTTTGCCGGTCGCCTTATCTTTAGCCGAAACATTGACAATGCCGTTGGCGTCAATATCAAAGGTAACTTCAATTTGCGGCATACCGCGCGGTGCCGGCGGAATACCAACCAAGTCAAACTGACCGAGCAGTTTGTTGTTGGCGGCAATTTCACGCTCGCCCTGGAACACTCTGATTGTCACAGCCGTTTGTCCGTCTTCGGCCGTCGAAAAGACCTGAGATTTACGGGTCGGAATAGTGGTGTTGCGGTCAATCAAACGCGTAAAGACGCCGCCCAATGTTTCAATACCCAATGACAAAGGGGTAACATCCAACAGCAAAACGTCTTTGACATCGCCCATCAACACGCCGCCCTGAATGGCAGCACCGACAGCGACGACCTCATCAGGGTTAACGCCTTTGTGCGGTTCTTTGCCGAAAATTTCCTTAACTTTTTCCTGAACTTTGGGCATACGGGTCATACCGCCGACCAAAATCACCTCGCTGATGTCACTCGGTTTCAAACCGGCGTCCGCCAGAGCTTTTTGGCAAGGGGCAACCGTCTTATCAATCAAATCATCAACCAAAGATTCCAATTTGGCGCGGGTTAACTTGATGTTCAAGTGTTTCGGACCGGTGGCATCTGCGGTGATAAACGGCAGGTTGACATCGGTTTGGGTGGCCGAAGAAAGTTCAATTTTGGCTTTTTCGGCAGCTTCTTTCAAACGTTGTAAAGCCAAACGGTCGTTCTTCAAATCAATACCTGATTCTTTTTTGAATTCATCAGCCAGATAGTTCACAATACGCTGGTCAAAGTCTTCACCGCCCAGGAACGTATCACCGTTGGTGGATTTTACTTCAAACACGCCGTCGCCGATTTCCAAAATGGAAATATCAAACGTACCGCCGCCAAGGTCATAAACCGCAATCGTGCCGGAAGCTTTTTTATCCATACCGTAAGCCAGAGCGGCAGCTGTCGGCTCATTGATGATACGCAAAACATCAAGTCCGGCAATCTTGCCGGCATCTTTGGTTGCCTGACGTTGCGAATCGTTAAAATACGCCGGAACCGTAATCACGGCTTTTTCAATTTTTTCACCCAAATAACTTTCGGCATACTCTTTAATCTTTTGCAAAACGATAGCCGAAATTTGCGACGGAGCGTATTTCTGACCTTTAACTTCCACCCAGGCATCGCCGTTGTCGCCTTGAATAATCTTAAACGGCGCAGTTGCCTTGTCTTTTTGCACTTCCGGCGAATCATAACGACGACCGATTAAACGTTTAATCGCAAACAGGGTGTTTTCCGGATTGGTAACGGCTTGACGTTTTGCCGCCGCACCGACCAAACGTTCGGCATCGGTGAAAGCCACCATGGAAGGTGTCGTGCGCGCGCCTTCGGAGTTTTCCAAAACCTTTGCTTCGCCGCCTTCCATCACGGCAAAGCAGGAGTTGGTCGTGCCTAAGTCAATACCTAATACTTTGTTGCTCATGTTCAAAATCCTTTATTTTTTTAATATTAAAACCTTTTCTAACAGGTTATATAGGTAACAGTTTTTGTTTAAGCAAGTGTCACAGGCATTTTTTTTGATTTTTTTTTGATTTTGAACATTTCTTCTTTGAGTATGTTGTTTTATGAGATGATAAAGCACGCCACCGACGCGCGGTAGTGCGGCGGTTGAGGCGTCTGTTGGAAGACCCCTAAACTCGGATACTAACGTATCCTCGTGGGGTGATGATACAACACTGTCACGCCTTGAGAGTGCGCAAGCACTCGATGTTAGGCGTCTGTTGCACCTATGAGAAGAGATGCCTAAACTCGCCGACGCTGTCGGCTCGTGGCATGACGTCAATGTATGCATACCTACCGGTAGAAACTTATCCCCACCAGACTCTTTAAAATTGCAAAAAAAAAAACAGTTTAGAATGACGAGCAAATACATTCATTTTGCAGTTTTGGGAGTTCTTTTGATGATACAAAGTATTTTTTCATTCTTGCGCAGAGAGCTGCAGGTACGCCGTAACTTTTCGACGACGTGTACAACATTAGGTACACGAGGAGAAAAGTTGCAAGTAGATGCGGCTCTATGCGGAAGAAGCATGGTTGAAATGCTCGGGGTGCTGGCAATTATCGGCGTGCTTTCGGTTGGGGCTATCAGCGGTTATTCTAAGGCGATGGAAAAATACAAAATTAATAAAGTTATTCAAAATCAGAGCCATTTTATTGCCCAGCTCGTTCAATATGAAAATTTAAAAGAAAATGATGGCGATATGACACCTTATATGCAAAAACTAAACCTCTTTCCTGATAAGTATTCAGCCATTCATGGTACTGTCTATACTGAAGCTAACGGGATTTGGTTTCATCCATTTGTCCGGTCAGGGCGATTTGTCATTGATTATCATTTGGATTTCGGCGCAAAAAAGAATTTTAACGTTAAATTATGTACATCTTTGATATCTTCGCTTGCCGTTCCGTTGCATGAAAGCGTATGGCGCGTATGGCTTTATCGCGGCGAAGATAATACGAATGGTAAATTTTTTTATGGTGATGCAACTTGCACTCAAACAAATCAGTGCCTTAGAAATGTAACGCAAAGCGATATTTATACTTTATGCAACGAGTGTCTTGACGGATCGGGGTGCGTTTTGGCGCTTGAATTATTTTAGTTTGTAATTAATCTTTGTGGCGGAAAGTGATGCGGCCTTTGGTTAAGTCATAAGGTGTCATTTCAATATCAACTTTATCGCCGACCATAACCCGAATTCTGAATTTGCGCATTTTGCCGGCAGTGTGTGCCAAAATCTCAACGCCGTTTTCTAAACGCACGCGAAACATAGCATTGGGTAATTTTTCAATTACCTCTCCGGTCAATTCTAACAATTCTTCTTTACTCATAAACAAAACCTCTTTTCTTTTTTGTATTTGATTTTGCTATTTGTATAAACTTAATTTTTTAATTTTGCAATTTATTTCTTCTGGTTTTGGGAAATTTTATCGTAAATGTTGTTCCTCGGTTGACGGCACTGTCAACATTTATGGTTCCTTGGAATTTTTTTAGCAGCGATTTTACAATTGATAAGCTCAAATCAGTTTTCTGATGGCGGCTGCTTCGACCATCAGAATAAAACGGCTCAAATATATGGCAAAGCTTTTCCGGCGAAATGCCTATTCCCGTATCGGAAATTTCAATTAAGACATAATTTTGGTTTTTAGATGTTCTGATTGATAATTCACCGCCAGACGGCATCGCCTTGAGAGCATTTTGCGCCAGATTTAAAATAATCATCTTGAAATCAGCCTCATTGCCGATAATCGTGTTTTTACCGCCGGCATTTTGTTGATGCACGACAACCCCGTTCCTTTTTGCTTCATAATCCAATAATGATAAAATTTCATTTATGTTTGTGCCGGCATCAAAGCTGCTGTGTTCGCCACTGCTGTTTCTGGCCAGTTTTAGTAAGCGCTCCGGAATTTCAACACTGCTAACAACTTGATTATAAATCATCTTTAGGTATTTTTTTTCAGCGTTGTCTTCTGCAACGTTTTGGTAATAGTTATCTAACAACCCCTCTAATATCATGCGGATTGAACCCAGATTATTTTTTATTTCATGGGCAACAGAAGTTGCTAAAAAACCTAAAGATGCAATTTTTTGCTCATGTGAAAAACGTATATCATCGCTTAAATCACGAATAGATTCTATTATATAAAAATCTTTTTTGTCTGTCGAATCTTGTATTTTTAACGGCGCAGCGTTGATTGAAAGCGGCCGTCCCGACATGTTTTGGATAATACTGATGGCTTTGGCTGAACTGCTTTTAATTTCTCGCAAAGGACAAGTAAACATGCCTTCCGGGCATGGCTTGTCAAAGTTATATGCCTGATAACATTTGCTGCACTCGTTGACCTTAAACATCTTAAATTGTTTCATATATGCTTTGTTGGCTAAAACAACATTGTGTTTGTAATCTATAACTCTGATACCATCCGGAATGGCATCAATTAATGACTGCAAAAATATTTCCTTGTTCTTAATTTCTGCAATATTACTTTCTATATTGTCTATCATCGTATTAAAGGTTTTAGACAAGGTATCAAATTCATCAAAAAATATTTGTTTTTTATCAAGCCTTATGCGATGTGAAAAATCGCCTTTTGCAACAAACTTACTGGCTTCTGTTAATTTTCGAGTTGGGGAAATAACCCACTTTTGCAGCAACCAACCGAGAATAATAATAGAAACCAATGATAACAGCGAACTTATACTGATGATTTTGATACCTTCCGTAAAAGCTAAGGTTCTTTCATTATAATTTTCTTGCAAATCTTTATTTAAATTTTGCTCACGGGAAAGCTCTTCCTGCTTTTGCCCCAAATCTCCGCTTAAAACTTCTTTGCTTTCCTTGGAGAGTTTTACTTTTGAATTGGCTATCTCGCGGCGCAAGGCTATATTTTCATATAAAAGCCCCATAACATATTGATTGCGCAAAAGAATGGAATTTTGGTCTTCTTGATATTTTTTGCCATAGATATTTAAAAATATTGTCAAAAATAAAATAGCCATAAAAACTAATAAGACAAATACCGTATAAAAAATTTTTTTATTGAGGCTAAAATACATCTATTGCTCCTGAAAATTAAAAATATTGCTCAAAAACTCTCTCGTCTTCTATTTGTAAATATGGATTGCACTGTTTTTCAATGCCTAAACTAACCGGTGCCACCGGAAGTTTTTCTGACAATCTTTGGCGGGCTCGGCGAGCATATGTGTGCATAACTTCGTTGTTGTTGCATCTTAAAGCGTATGCTAAAGCATGCGCCGTATATTCATGCCCGGGGTAAAAATTTGTATCGTCCGGCAAAGCTTTGATTTTTTGCAAACTGGTCCACATTTGTGCCGCTGTTCCTTCAAAAATGCCGCCAATGCATAAATTAAACAAAACATCACCGGTAAAAAGTGCTTTATCTTCCGGAAAGTACCATAAAACGTGCCCTAACGTATGTCCCGGCGCATTAATGACTTCTGCTTTTGCTTTGCCGATTAAAAAGGTTTCCCCGTCTTGCAGGCCTTTATCTATTCCGGCAATCATATGCTCTTCTGCTTTAGGACCTATAATTTGTAAATGATAACGCTCTTTTAGTTCTTCATTGCCGCCTATATGATCAAAATGATGGTGCGTGGTTAAAATGTATTGCGGTTTTATGGCAAGCTCTTCGCATTTACGAATAACGGGTAATGCCTCAGAAGCATCAACTATCGCACTTATACCGGTTTGTTCATCAATAATAATATAAGCGTAATTGTCCATTACACCGGCGCGGCATAAAACGGGATTAATTTTTAAACTCATATTTGTTCTCCAGTTTTGCTTCGTCTAAATAGAAAAACTTGTAGTAGGTTAAGGTATAGTCTAATAAACCGGCATAGTTTATTAAATTATTATCCAATATAAAAGTCCAATCCATGCGTTTGCCATAAATAACCGAACCGCGGCGGCGGGATTCTTGGCGCGTATTCCAGAACTGATGATATTTGATATGTGAATTGATATACAAAACATATGCCCGAATAGCCTCTTCTAATGATGAATATATATGATAACGGTATGAATCGTCATCTTCGCCTATCGGTTTTATACCTTCGGTTGTATACCAATCGCGCGCTTTGTACAAATTATTGCCTTGAATGGCTATGCGTGAGGTTCCCCAGTTTGTATAAATCGCTGCCGCTGCTACCAAAATTGAGGGGGGAACAATATCTATTCTGCGCTTTAATTCCGTTAAAATTTTTATATATCGGCGCGTGTCCTTAAATGGGGTCGCAACATCATATTTTTTAGCCATGCGTTCAAGGTAATCCATTTCCATTTCACCAAAATCTTTGTTTTGTTCAAAACTATATGCTATGGCATCTAAATCTTCCCGTTCTATTAAAACCTCATCATTTACTTTTAAAACCAACGGCACCAAAATTTGTATGAACATACGGTTGCGCTCGGTCTGATTCTTAAAGGCAACGGCAAAGTCATACGGGATATTTTTTACAAATATCCGTGGATATACGTTGCCCGGAATTTTGATATATTCATCGTATTGAAGATAATGGAACATATCCGTCAATTCGGCGGTGGAAAAATCGCTTAAATATGCCCCGCTGGAATCAACAGCTATTTTTGCCGTTGAATTTTTGGTTTTAGAATGAGATGATTGGTTTGAAGATATTGTTGCAATTTCTTTGCCTGATTCAGGTTGCTTTGTTTCTGCCGCAAAACATTTTACCGACAGCAAACAGCATAACAACACAAGCCTAAACAACCTTTTTAATCTTATCATTCTTTTTTACCAATCGGTTTAACTTCCATAATTTCAGGGATATAATTTTTGAGTATTTTTTCAACACCGTCTTTTAAGGTGCGCATGGCATAAGGGCAGCCGGCACATTTGCCGGTTAACTCCACCCACAAAATTCCATTATCAAAGCCTTTAAGTTCTATATCGCCGCCATCCCGATTTAATGCCGGACGAATCCGCGCCGCAACAAGACCGGAGATTTTTTTTAGCAGCATTTCATCGTTTTTTTCTTCCGGCAGGTCTAACACTGCCGCCTCGCCGGTTGCGGCAAAATCTAATATTTCAGCCATAATTTGCGGGCTTAAATCTTCCCATGAAGCCTCTTTTTTTTTGGTAACAGAAACCATATCGGCCGAGATTAAAACACTTTCGATACCGCCCAAATCAAAAATTGCCTCTGCCAAGGGTGAGCGGCGTAAAGATTTGGCATCGGTAAATTCCGATGTCGCAGATTGAAATATTTTCTTTTCCGGATAAAAATTGCGGATATTTTCATCACTTGTCGTTTGAATATTAATGAGCATCGGTTTGTTCCTGCAATTTTAGCATGTTGATAATTTTGTTAAGCTGCAAATCTGCTTTTGTTATATAATAGTCTATTGCCAAAAGGTGATTTGGCGCTGTCAGGCTGTCCGGTTCTCCATTGCGAACAACCGCCGGATTGAGCAGAAAACCATTTTCCAAAGTTTTGTTTAAGGATGTCCAATTTTCATATTGACCGGCGGCTAAAATTTGTGGCTCAAAATCTTCTGCCAGCGCTTTGAAAATAACGTAAAAGCCATAAAGTTGCCCTTGATTGTAATAAAACACATTGTCGGCTTTATTATCCAACCAATCCGAGCTGTTTTCCCGCACTTGATTTTCAAGACCAGACATCATTATCGCCAGGTTTGCTGAAATTTTTTGTAAAATAGTTATCAAAATTTTGTTTGGTGCTGCTTTAGCAATTTGCGTTTCTTCATTAAAACGTAAAAGCGCTTTACGGGCGCGACGGTACTGAGCACCGGAAGAAGGCGCCAATGCTAAATTTTCAGTCTTTGAAAGCAGCCAAACATTGCCGGGATAATTTAAAAGTTCAGATGCTTTGTTTATTTCTTGCGAATCGTAATTATCTGCCAAAACTTTTATCACCGTTTGTAGTGATTTTATTATGCCTAACTGATATTGCGGCATGTTGTCTAATATATAGCCCGGAAAAACAAACGGCAAGTTCGGCGTCCACATATGATCATCAACTTCACGCGTGATAAGTTTTGCTGCCGAATCGACAAGTGCCAAACCTTTTTCCGGTTTGGTCTGATTTACAATCAGCGTTTTATCTATATTATCCGTTGCCCAGCTGCCAATGCCGTAATATAAAACCAGAAAGGCGGGCAAGATAATGGCAATAGATTTCCATGATTTGCGGATAAAACGAAAACTTGCAAGAACTCTTTGCTTTGTCAGCGGGTTTAAACGCCGAACAAGTTCCAAAATTTCTTTTATGCGAAGCCTAGCTTTTTCCCATTGCTGTTTGTTTGGCATTTGTTCCTCTTTTCTTTTTTATAAGCTTATATACTTCTGATATGTCTAAGACATTAGTTATTTTAGCCAGAATAAGAAAAGTTGCAAGCCCGAAAATGCCTAATCCGCCTAATATGCTTAATTTTAAGATGATGCCACGCTGTAACCAACCATTTAAAAGGTCATTAAGCAAAAATTCAGCACCATAAACAGCCACACCCATAAGAAGCGAACATAACATAATTTTGACGATTTTATACCCCAAAGCGCCAGACATCTGCCAAAAACCACGTTTTTTCAAACCGTATATGTATTGAAACAATGAAACAAACGCGGCAATCGTGGTAGCAGAGGCAATGCCGACATGACCAAATGTATGCATTAACATCAAATTAAATATAAAATTGGTTAAGAAAACAACAGCACTATATTTGACCGGCGTTACCGTATCCCCTCTGGCAAAAAAGTTTGGCATTAAAGCTTTTACAATAACATAGCAAGGCAAGCCTACCGAATAAGCCATGACAGCATAAGCCGTCATCTGCGTATCGGCTGACGTAAAGCGGCCATGCTCAAACAAAATATTTACGACCGGCCGGGCAAGCACAATCATCATAACAGCTGCCGGAAAAGAAAGTAAAGCGCCGTATTCAACCGCTTTATCCTGTGTTTGGCGGCTTTCTTCAAGTGCTTCAGCTTTGAGTTGTTTGGAAAGAATCGGTAACAATGCCACGCTTATGGCGGCGCCAACAACTCCGAGCGGCAGCTGTTGCAAGCGGTTTGCATAATACAGCCACGATATGGCACCCGTACCAACAAGTGAAACAAGAATCATATCCACAACCATATTTATTTGATAAATTCCGGCTCCGACCACCCCGGGCGCAATGCGTTTAAACAATGTTTTAATTTCGGGATTGTGCAAAATTTTACCGACTTTAACATATGGTTTTATTTTAACATTTTGGCGCTTTAAAAAATATCCCAACCAGAGTATTTCTAAAAATCCGGCAACGGTAATGCCGATTGCGAATCCGTGAGCGGGTGTGGCGCTAAACGGTACAAAAACAAAAGCAGATGCAATCATGACCAAATTAAGGATTACCGGCGCAACAGCCGGTGCTGCAAATTTTTCAAACGAATTTAGGATGCCCGCCTGAAAAGAAACAACAGAAATAAACAATAAAAAAGGAAATGTTATCCGGCATAGAGAGGTTGCCAATTCCATTTTTCCGGCATCGTGTACAAAACCAGGCGCCAAAATATCTACAACATATGGCATAAACAGTTCAAACAAAACAACAAAAATTAATAAGAAAAACACCAGAATCGAAATAGCCTCAGAAGCAAAATGCATTGATTTTTTTTTGCCTTCGCTTACCAACTTTTGAGAAAAAATCGGGACAAACGCACTGGTAAACGCCCCTTCGGCAAAAAGACTTCGAAACAAATTCGGCAGTTTGAACGATACAAAAAAAGCGTCTGAAAGCACCCCCGCCCCCAGCATATTTGCCAAGACCATATCTCGTAAAAAACCGGTAATCCGGCTTACAAAAGTAAAACCGCCAAAAGTGGCTATTGATTTAAATAAAGACATTTTAAATATTTCCACAGTCGTTTGAATAGTTGTTGTTAATTTAGTCGGAAAAGGTTATCTTTGCATTAATTATTTTATCAAAGTGTCAATTTGTTGCATAACCTGTGCAAAAAACTCTTGACAAAACTTTGAAAATATGCTTAAGATAGACAAAACAGCTTAAGGAAGGAAAAAAAATATGAGTAAAGCAGTTATACAAGCCAAGTTTGGCGGAAAGAAAATCGGAAGCGGTGAAAACCGCGATATTCCGACGCCGAAAGCTTTGGAAAAGTTTGTGCAAAATGCTGCTGAAACGAAGTCAAATACTGTTTCGCTGCAAAAAGAACAGTCGTCACGTTAAGTTTTTACCCTAAAAATGTTTCATAATAACCAAGAACCGCCGTCGAGGCGGTTTTTTTGTATGGTTAAAATTTATATAGCGCCTTATTTATGAAGCACCTTATTTATAATTAAATTCCGGTTTTTTATTCCCGATGATACGGATGTCCGGCGATGATGGTTTGAATACGGTATATTTGTTCAGCCAAAACCGCACGAATCAGCATATGCGGCATTGTGAGCCTGCCAAAAGAAAGCAGCAAATCTGCACGGCTGCGCGTTTGCGGCAAATGCCCATCTGCCCCGCCGATTAAAAAGCAAATTTCAGAGCAACCGGATAGCATCCAATTTTCAACTTTTTTTGCCAATTCCGTGCTTTTAATGTTTTCGCCGCGTTCATCTAAAACAACAACTTTTGCACCATTGGGGATATGGCTTAATAAAAACTCGGCTTCTTCCGTCTGCGTGGCGTTATCTTTTTCTTTAATCACGATTTCCCAGCCGGAACGTTTGACATATTCTGCAATTAAAGCATATTCCGGCGAGTTGCGGCGGCATTTGCCGATAGCTAAAATATAAACTTTCATACCTTTCTCCGTTTTTTATTTATGACTGATAAACCACAGAAAGTAAATCTTTTTTATTAAGGAATTTAACAGCAGACAAATAAGGAAATAAAATGCATATCGCGTCTTTTAAGTTGCAAAATAAAAAAAACAGTTTATAATGAAAGTATAAGTGAAGTGAGAGGAAAGGATTTTTTGGAATGCAGAATATGCTTGCATATTGTTTTGCTTTTTTATTCTGCCATGCGTTTTATAAAAAAGTCTTTTTTAATTTGCCGTTTTTTTGCGCTTTTCCCGCATTAAGCGGCTTTTCCCCTTGCTTTTGTTCTTTGTCGACATTTCCAAGGAGATAATATTATGTCTATGATTAAACCTTTTTCCTATTCCATGACCGCCGTGCTTTTGTCGTCTACTTCCGCTTTGGCGGCTGCCTGTTTCGACGGCAGTACATCTTGCGCTACTGTTAGTGGTAAAACTTCTGATTGTCTGGCTTTGGGATATTCTAAAGATGATGTCGACGCCAATTGTAAGCATTATCTTCTTTGCCCGTTTGACACTTCTTATAAAGCTTGTGTTACGCAAAAATATGCTGATCCTTGTGAAGACGGATATGTTTTTATTAACGGCGAATGTGTTAAAGCCTATGCCAGCTGTGAAGATGCCGGATGGAAATATTCTTCAATTCCTTCTAATATGCACTGTGATGCCAGCACAAACATTTATCTGACAAACGGTACGCAAAAAACCTGTTACAGCGCCTGCTCCTGTAACGATGGTTATGTTGAAAATGCCTCAGGAGAATGCGTGAAAGATTGTTCGGGTTATCCTTTAACACAATGTCCGACCAACGGTGTTTGTTCTAAATGTATATCCGGCTCAACCACTAAGTATAAATTAGATTCTTGTAAAGAAGGGTATAAACTCTCCGGCAATACCTGCGTTGCCGACAACAAATGTGACGGTTATAATTTAACACAATGTCCGACTAACGGCATTTGTTCGGAATGTGTGTCCGGCTCTACCACCAAGTATAAACTCAATTCTTGTGAAGATGGATATGAGGTTTCCGGCAATACCTGCGTTGTAGCAATACCGGAAATACGTCTGCGCTATAACGCTCCTGATTTAACCTGTCGCGTTATATATAAAGGTAACGCAAATATAACTTTAACACTATATGGAGAAACTCAAATGGATAAAATAATTAGCTGCTCTACAGATAGAGAGCAGACTTCAAATAAAGGCAATATGAGTTTTAACGAAGTTGGTAATATTCTTCTCGGGATGATCTTTCATCCTGGTGGGCACTGTCAGGTAGGGTCAAGTGGTATGTATCTGGGTAATTTCACCCTGGGAGGTAAATACGTTGATTGTAAGATGGATGGTCCAAATTATTCCTTTGATAAGGTTAAAATAACTTTTAATTAACAAGTTGTTTCTTAAGTAAAGGCAATGGATAAGAACTCCACGTTTACGTGGAGTTCTTTATATGCCAAAAAAATTTCATGCCAAACACTTGGCTTTTAGAGTATAAGCAAAGCCCATATTGAAAATTTGTGATTTCTTTTCATGGGAAGAGATGCTTTGTATAATAAGAAAAAAGGGGTGAGAAAAAGGAAGAGACCCCTAAACTCGGATACTAACGTATCCTCATGGGGTGACGGGATGTGTGGGGTTGTCGGCAGTGGCATGACGATAGATAGAAACTTATCCCCACCAGATTTAAAAATTGCAAAAAAAACCGGCAGGTCTTGAAAATTGACTTGCCGGCGCTTTTATTGCTTAACTGTTCAAAATTGCATAAATTTCTTCACGGCTGCGGGCTGCACGGAGCTTTTCACAAATATCATCATTTTTTAATATCCGTGATAATGCCGCTAACGCTGTTAAATGATCAGCGCCACTGTTTTCCGGTGATACCAGCAAAAAGACCAAATCAACCGGTTTGCCGTCAACCGCATTAAAATCTATCGGTGAAGATAGTCTGGCAAAAACAGCACTCACCTTGGTTAAACCGTCTATGCGGGCGTGCGGGAAAGCCGTGCCGTTGCCATAACCTGTGGAGCCTAAGTTTTCCCGTTCCCAAATAGAATCGGCGATGGTTCGTTCATCAACACCGACTTCCTTTGCCACTTTTTCAGACAATTCTTGCAAAAGCAGGCGCTTGTTGTTTGCCTTAACTTCGGCAAATATGCTGTTTAACGATAGAATTTCAGAAATTTTCATGAATTTTTACCCTAGTTACTCAGATTTTGGTTCAACCCATCCGATGTTGCCGTCTTTGCGGCGGTATACCATGCTGATGTGGTTGTTGGCACTGTTGCGAAACATTAAAGCGCCTTCATTGGATAAATCCATCAGCATAACCGCTTCACTAACCGTGCAAACCGGAATGTTGGCGTCGGTCTCGGCAATCGTAATCGGGGCGTCAACATCAACGTCAAGTTCTTCTTCCGTTTCATGCAGCGGCAAAACTGCTTGATAAGCAAGTTCAGCCAAGCCGATTTTGCTTTTGTGGTCGTTTAACTTATTTTTATTGCGGCGCAAGCGGGTGGCAATATGCTCGTTAGCGTTGTCAAAAGCCGAATACGGATCGCCGGCAATGCCCGTGCCCTTTAAAATCATGTTCTTTGCAGGATGAACGGTAACTTCTGCGCTGAAATCTTCCCCTTCTTTAGAAAAAGCAACCGAGCAGCTGATAGGGGCGCTAAAATATTTTGTAACTGAATTTTCGATGTTTTCTTCAACATGTTTGCGCAATCTGTCGCCAATATCAACTTGTTTTCCTGTCAATGTAATTTTCATAATATTTCCTCGTATTTTTTAATTGATACCTTGAATAGAGCTTTATTCTATTCTACTTCAGAAAATATATCAACCTTATTTTACGCAAAAGTCAATAGATTTTATCGGCATTCGGGTTGGGAAAATATTAGCGGTATGTTTTAAGATAGAGGTTTTTAATATTTACAAAAAAATACGGGCTTGAGATGTTTTTTATTATTGTTTTGTCCGTCCTCTTCTCTGTTATGGTATCAACACACGATAACGCGGCGGTTTAGGCGTCTTTTAAGAGACCCCTAAACTCGCCGACGTTGTCGGCTCATAGTATGACTAAAGTGACGGTTGTAAGTTATCCCCACCGGACTCTTTAAAATTGCAAAAAAAAAAAACGGTTTAAAGTAAAGTTTAAATCATGATTTTTTATATTTTTGGGAGAAAATTATGCGCGAAAATGGTAGAAACGACCGCCCGACGAACACTGGAGATGCGCAGCCTTGTTTGAACGACGTGTACAAAAACGGTGCACAAGCGAGAAGAAGGCAAGCAGATGCGGTGTTATCCGGGCGGTCTATGGTGGAGATGTTAGGGGTTCTGGCTATAATTGGTGTGTTATCGGTTGGGGCAATCGCCGGTTATTCCAAGGCAATGCTTAAATATAAACTCAACAAGCAGACCGAGCAACTCACGACTTTTCTCAACAATGTTTTTATTCATTCTTCGGCGTTTAATCTTTCTATTCCTGACAGCGGGGTTAATTCCTTACAGCTCATCCCTTATTTTATTAAATTGCAGTATGTCCCCGATGAAATGATTCTTCCTACCAATTCGCCTTACCGCGATACCCAGCTTAAAGATATTTTCGGCAACACGATTAGTATAAATCTTGTGCAAACCACTGATTACCGTATTAACTATATGAATTTATCTTTTGATAGTAATAATTCCGTTGATGTGTGTGCAAACGTTGCAAACATTTTATATAATTTTCACAGCTATGTTGATCAGATAACATTCAATTCGGATAACGGCAACAGCTCGTTTCAAGGCGATGCATCTTGTAAAAACGATAAGGCTTGTTTTAAGGATGTTCTTCAATCCGATATTTTTTCCTTATGTAAAAATTGCACAAGCCTTTTCGTCGAATTTAATTTTTCTTACACATAACCAAGATTTAACGGTAGATATACAATTCATTGCCGTGGGCTTTAAGCCAGGATTTTCCTAACGCCGCACCGGAGTAGAGTTCTTTGACACAACGCCAAAATTCGCGCGAATGGTCGCGGTGCTTTAAGTGTGACACTTCATGCGCCACCAGATAATCTATCACGCACGCCGGCGCCAAGGCTATCCGCCAGTTATAATTAATGTTGTTTAAGGTTGAGCAACTGCCCCAACGCGATGATGTATCTTTAATGGCAACGCTCTTAACTTGGCAACCGATTTTTTCCGCCAGTTCCCGAGAACGACGCAAAAACTCTTTTTTAGCCTCGCGCGTGATGTAATCTTTCACCCGCCGGTGCAAAAACACCGCATCGCCGCCGATGTATAAAACACCGTCTTTTTCTTCCGCCGCGCGCAGGGTTTCCGGTCGGTGGCAGATTTTGAGCGGACGGGCAAACAGCGTAAAAGTCTGACCGTCTTTGAATTCCTGCGTTTTGGGAAGTTTTGCCAAGTGTTCTTCCGCCCATACTTCATGTTCTTTAACAAAATCATAGGCCTTTTTGAATGAAGCCCGCGGCGGCAAAGTTAAAACCGCTGTTCTTTTTTTGCTGTCTATTCGCAAATTCATCCGCCGACAACGCGCCGATTTAACAACTTCCAGCGGAAAAGAAAAGGAATTTTCCAAATCAAAGATCTTGCCAGTCAACAAGGTAATCTTCATAATCTTTGACCTCAGTTTCATTAACCAGTTCACGTCCGCGCAGTGAGTTGCCCGATGTATGCACGGTTTCTGCCCGACCGCTTACAAGCGGATGCCACGAGGGCAAATCATAGCCGTTGTCTAAAAGCCAGTAAGCGCAGGTTTTGGGTAGCCAGCGCGGTTTTTCGCGTACGGCGCGCAAATCAATATCGCGGCAATCGGGCACAGCCTCAAAACGATGGGCATAAATTTTACACAAACAACTCTGACAGTTTAAAAAACGGCAATAAGTGTTGGTGAATTTGATTTTTCCTTTGATTTCCAGTTTGTTTAAACAGCATTTGCCGCAGCCGTCGCATAAAAGTTCCCATTCCTCTTTGCTCATATCTTCGAGTTTTTTATGTTTCCAAAACTCCGGCTTGATATGCTCCATATGCGCGTAACGGCTTTCAGGGTCATATTCCGTTTCAATATCCAGCGACGGCTTTTTCATAAATCTTCCCACTCCACAATATGATCTTCCAAATCTTCGGGCTTGACCAAAACTTCCGACACACAGCGGCCTTTAACGGTGGTTTTGGCACACGCCGGGTGCTTTTCGAACAAACGGCGGTAAGCGCAGGTTTTGGGCATCCAGGCAATGTTTTTAACATTATCTTTGGTTAGTTTCAAGCATTCCGGCACCAGCTCGCGGCGGCGGTCATACACCGTACATAAACATTTTTCCTCATCAAAATAACGGCAGATAACATCCGTATAATAAATTTCGCCGCTGTCTTCGTCTTGCAGTTTTATCAGGCAGCATTTGCCGCAATGGTCGCAGATATTCTCCCATTCCTCTTTTGTATAATCTTCAAGTTTTTTCATGGAATTTAGCCTATTTGCTCAGGCAGATTTTCTTCATTTGCCAAGTTGCCAAACTGGGCAAACTCACCGTTCCAGAAAAGTTTGACCGTTCCGGTCGGACCGTGACGCTGCTTGCCGATGATGACTTCAGCCAAATTGGCGGTTTCGCGGTCTTTTTTCTGCCATTCTTCTATCCGGTGCTGGAAATGTTCCGGCGTTTCATTTTGTTTTTGTTTGGGTTCTTCATTGCGCAAGTAATAATTCTCGCGATAAACAAACATCACAATATCGGCATCTTGCTCAATGGAGCCGGATTCACGCAAATCCGACATCAAAGGACGTTTGTCGTCGCGGGATTCCACCCCGCGGTTTAACTGCGAAAGGGCAATGACCGGAACTTTTAACTCTTTTGCCAAAATTTTAAGCCCACGGGAAATTTCGGAAAGCTCCTGCACGCGGTTGCCTTCGTTTTTCTTGTTGTTGCTGCCGGTAATCAGTTGAATGTAGTCAATCACAATAAGCCCCAAACCTTTGGTGCGTTTCAAGCGGCGTGCACGAGTGCGAATCGAGCCGATGGTCACGCCGGGGGTGTCGTCAATATACAAAGGAATGCTCTCCAACTCGCGTACGGCGGCGGCAATGCGGGTGAATTGGGCGTTGTCAAGTTCACCGGTACGCATTTTGTTGCCCGGGGTTTGGGTAACGGTTGACAAGATACGCGATGCCAGCTGGTCAGCCGACATTTCAAGCGAGAAAAAAGCCACGCCGCGGTCGTGCGGATCCATATCTTTGGCGCGCCCCATATATTCGGCAACATTATAAGCAATATTGGTTGCCAGCGCGGTTTTGCCCATCGCCGGACGACCGGCGATGATAATAAGATCGGAGTTATTTAAACCGCCGGTTTTGTAGTCCAAACGTTCCAAGCCGGTGGACAGGCCGGAGATTTTGCCTTCTTTTTGATAAGCCTGTTCAATGTAGCCTAAAGATGACGTTAAAGCAGAAGCAAAATCAATAAACCCGCCTTGGGTTTCGCCTTGGTCAGAAAGACGGAAAAGCTCCTGCTCGGCTTCTTCAATCTGCTCGGTTGCCGATAAATCCGCGGTTTCGGCAAACGCTTTGTTGACGATTTCAGTGCCGGTATTTATCAGCTCGCGGCGTAAATATTTATCATACACAAACTGGGCGTAATATTCCACATTGGTCATCGGCGAGGCGCTGTCAGCCAATTTTACCAAATAATTCGGTCCACCGACTTCGTTTAAGCTGCCTTCTTGTTCAAAATAGTTTTTTAAGGTGATGACATCGGCAATGTGTCCGCGACTGATGAGTTTGGACATCACCTCAAAAATTTTGACATGAACCGGATCGGCAAAATGCTGCGGTTTCAAAAATTCCGAAACTTTTTCAAAAGCTTTGTTGTTGGCTAAAATCGCGCCGATTAAAGCCTGTTCGGCTTCAATGTTCTGCGGCAGTTTTGAGGTGTCTATGGTTTCCATTTTTAACGTCCGTCTTGAGTTGTTTTTTCTCTTTATAAAGATAAAAATCAGTAACGGCATAGAAAAAATTTTTTTCCTGTGAATTATGGGGATAAAAAAATATCCCCACCGGACTCTTAAAAATTGCAAAAAAAAAAAACGGTTTAGAATGACGCGTAAATACATTTACTTTGCAATTTTAGGAGAATGTTATGCGTGAAAAT